>DATINK010000272.1:0-4523 GCA_035474355.1 Chitinophagaceae bacterium
ATATCTTCCCTTTTTCCTGTACTTCAGGCGTTTGTTGCTGCAGGTCATCAAATATCACCCGGTTATAGATCCTTTTTACCAGGATCTTCCTGCCTTCTTTTTCATAATAGAGTTTTCTGCCATCCTGGATCAACTCGGTGAGACAAACCATCGGCACGCCCAGGAGGTCTTCCGTGCAAAAAAAGTCGATCCTTGTCTTTTGTTTTTTAGGAAAGATCTCCAGCAGGATCGCATTTTCTGTTTCGTGGTTGCCGGTAATGATCTCTTTTAATAAGGATAAGTAGCTTTCTCTGTCGTAGCCCTGCAGGTAACTGGAAAAACCGGGGGGGACCGGGAAATGCCGATGGGATACATCATCCAATAATACTTCATAAGCAAAAAGGGAGGGGAATCCCTGCATCTCGATCAGCTGGGGTTCATATTCACGCGCCTCATTGATACAAATGCCGAAATCAAAAGCGATGAAATGTGAGTGGTCGTTTTCCCCGGGGACACGCAGGTTTCCAGGGATGGCGTTTTTGGTGCGTTCCTTGAAATTTTTATGGGTAATAACGTCTACTATGTGTTCAGCTGCTTCCAGCATTTTCTTTGTAAAGTCCCTGGGAACAAAGACAGGTGTTTCCGCAACGCGGAAATCGAGTTGACAGGGATGTTCGGCCGAAAGATCTTTTAAAAAAGCTTCGTATCTCTCTTTTGTAAAAGCTGCATTGTATGCCTTGCGTATGGAAGGGATCATAACCTTATTATTAATGAGGGTATGAATAAAATTAAGGATTGTTTGGGCAAAAAATCCCGGCAGGTATGCTTTAAAATATTGTAGGGACAAGACATGCCTTGTCCCTACTAATAAGTAAACCGGATAGAATTATGATTTTTTTGCAATCACCCAACAGGCTTTCTTGCCAACATTATTTGTACCGTATTTGATCCACATGTAGCCATCCTCACCCCAATCGGTACCCCATGAATTCTTGATCAGCCAGGCACCTTTATCATCATCCCAGCCTACGATGATCACTGCATGGTTGGTAGTGGGAGCAGCGTAATTGCTGGGGGTTTCATTGAAGACCCCGTTTGTATAATTCTGAAATAGTGTAGTCACCCATAAACTGACCGATATCGGCCCGTATTTACATAAAGCTGCTTTGATATCAGCAACGGATGCGATCTTATTGATATCACCCGATGGGTCTACGATACCCCAATCGGTAGCATAATAGTTGGTAGCAGGAGTACCGCCCGGGCAAGCCTGGTTGACGCCGGCGTCCGGGGAAGCCACTTCGGTATTCAGGTTCTTATTGTTATTGACCATCCACTCGAAAACTTTATAAGCGTTGCCGCCGGTACAATCTCCATCTACACAGTTTTCTGCATGCTGCTCAGAAGCGTTGATAAAAGAACCGCCATTAATCCGCTTGTAGCTGGCTTCGTATACACCCACTGCTCCATATGCCCAGCAATTACCGCACATTTGGTTTTTTACAGGGGAAACATATCCATTATTGCGTGCGTCATAGGTTTTCCCGGAAGCAATGCACAATTTCAGGAAGATCTTGATGTTGTTGAGGGATGCAGGATTGAGTACCCTGGTTGTAGCAAATTGTTTGATCCTGACTACTTCTGCAGTGGGGACATCCTTATCGCCTGTGATCTGAGCGATGTTCTTTCCACTAACGCTGGTAAATCCAACATTAAATAATAATTTTTGCTGGCTGATCATGCTGCGTTGCGTCAACAATTGCGTTTTTACAGCTGCGGGCGCATTGCCTTCTCTGAGCAGGTATTTCTGCGGGAGCTGAGGCTGTATTGCCAGTTTGAGATTGGGGTTGACCCCGGGTTGCGCAAATGATTGAATAGTGAGCAGGCAAATAAAAAGAAGTGTGCCCTGCACTTTCTTTGGGAATCTCATAATGGAAAATTTTATGGTTGACAAATGGTTACGCGCGTTTACTCTACAGTTACATTGTAGGTTTTCGTATCCGAAGGCTTATCGTCCTTTTTCCAGGGTTGGGAATAATTAAACAACAGTCTTGTTACACCTTTCGCGATCCCCTTAAACCTGAAGACCTGTACTTCCGGCGCCCCGTCTTTGCCTGATGAATTGACCTCGGTAAAGGTTGTATCCAGCGACAAATTGCTTTTAAAGGCAGAATCAGCGAGCCACCAGCTATTTCCTGTTCCCATGACAGCGTTGAGCCTGACATCGAAGCGCTCATTTAATTTGACATGAATATCTTCCTGGTTTTTCGAACCATCAGTTTGTATGGACATATCGGTTTGGGAAGTATTGGTGGTATCCTTTTTGGTTTCTTTCGATCCGCTGCTGCTTCCGCAGGCAGCCAGGAACAGAAGGATAACAATGAATTTCATAGTAAATAAGTTATATGTAAGTTAGGAATTCCAATAATCCTGCCAATAAGACTTTTCTCTTATTTTTTTTATTCGGAAAATACGTGTTAGAAAATGGGAATGGGGGAATTCTGAACAGAACTGATTGGCAAATGGTTAGACTTCCACTCCCATCATTTGTTCAACTGACTGGTTAAGGAAATTCGGCAGGATATGTGAATAAGTCCACATGATCTTATCGGGATCGTTGAGATGGAGGAGCATTTTCTTTAGTTTCTCTTCCCCGTGGCTTTCAATGACCGTGCGCCTTTTTTCTTCGGTTTGCAGGTACATACTCATGCCTTCTGCATCTGCTTCCGGGTGGAATTGAGTTCCGATCATATAATCGCTGAAACGGATACCCATCAGCGCCCGTTCATAAGGCACGTGCGGACGACTCTTTTCAATACAAAGAATATGAGCGCCCATATTGTTGAGTATCTCATGATGGGGTTGTATCACCTGGTATTCCCGGCTATCTACTGAATAGAACGGGTCTTTTAATCCTTCAAAAACCGGCTCGTTTTTTCCGTCTTCCAATAAGTGCATAGGAAATATGCCAAAGGCTTCCGACCTTCTTTTACAGACAAGGCCCGCATTAAAAAAACGGCAGGCAAGCTGGAATGAATGACAAATGAAAAAAACGTATTTCTTCTGATGATTGGAAGGGTTGTTATTCCAGCGGACGATCTCATCCACCCACCTGCACCAGCCAATATCCCAGTCATCAAAGCGGCTAACCAGCGGATCTCCGGGGCCACCACTTGAAATATAAATATCGTAGGAGAGATCAGGGATTTCGTTTTTAAGCCGCACATCAAAAACCTTTTGTTCGACTTCGAGGTGAGATTGCCGGGTCCAGGTTTCTAAGATATCATGGATACAGCGCATGCCCTGGTTGGTATGGCCTTCGTAGAGGTCAAGGATGGCTATTCTAAGGGTCCGTTTTTCGTTCCAATTCATGGTGCGACAAACATAATAATTATTTAACGTTCAACGCATCAGAAATGTTCGCGTTTTTCCCCACAAATGTGGAAAGAAAACGCAGGGTAAAATTTGTAGGGACAGGGCATGCCCTGTCCCTACTACATATACAAATGAAATGCCCCTACGATTACAATCATTTTTTCTCGTAAACCTTTTCTCCGCCCAGGTAAGTCCTTAGTACATTTACCATTAACAATTTCTCTGCCGGTTCTTTCATCAGGTCCGCATCAAGAATAACGAAATCGGCCCATTTACCTTTTTCAATACTACCTTTTTCTTTCTCTTCGAAATTCGAGCGGGCAGCCCAGATCGTCATGCCGCGCATTGCTTCTTCCCGGCTTAATGCGTTTTCCATTTGATATCCGCCTTCGGGCCAGCCTTTGGGATCTTTCCGGACCACGGCCGCATAGAAAGTTTTGAATGTTGATATGTCTTCTACAGGAAAGTCGGTACCCAGGGGCATCCAGTTATTTTGTTGCAACAATTGTTTGTAGGCATATGCCCCTTTCACTCTTTCCGGACCGAGCCGGTCGCCTGCCCAATACATATCGCTTGTTGCATGCGTAGGTTGTACAGAAGGTATGATGGAGTTTTCACCGAATAGAGCAAAATCATTTGTATTGATCACCTGGGCGTGTTCGATCCTCCAGCGCAGGTCATTTTTTCCCTTCAGGTATTTGGCATAGATTTTTAAAAGGGTCCTGTTACCACTATCACCAATCGCATGGGTACACATTTGCCACCCTTTCTGGTGAATATAATTAGCTACCGAATCAAAATGAGCTGGTGAACTTAACAGGAAGCCTGACCAACCTGGCTTATCACTATATGGTTGCAATAAACAAGCCCCTCTTGAACCCAATGCGCCATCCGCATATACCTTGATACTTCTTACATTCAAACGGTCGGTTTTGATGGTCCCGTTTTTTTCCAAAAAAGTGAAATTATCTTTATCGTCACTCATCATGACATATAAACGCATTTTCAGGTCACCGTTCGATTGTAAAGCCCGGATCCTGTTTACCGATTCAACTCCGAGCCCACAATCATCAATAGTCGTCAAACCTACGGCAAAGCAATTTTTTTCTGCAGCTTGCAAAGCTTTTTTGAATTGCTCATCGGTTGAATGGGGGATCTTAGCAGAAACC
>DATINK010000273.1:0-7909 GCA_035474355.1 Chitinophagaceae bacterium
TGTGAAAACCATTATGCGCATATCCAAAACCAGCTCAAAAGATCCACGCTCATCAGTGCCGTAGGGGAAAAGGAAAGGTCCAGGTTCTTCCGGATCATCCGGGACCGGATCGCCCACCGGAAAGAAGCCCTTAAAGTATAGCTAAAAAAGGCCAAAAAGCTTTGCCAAAAGCAGCCCGGCAGCTAATTTGTGCGTCTCTATGCAAACTAAACTCGTGATGAAAACCCTCGTAATAGCCGTACTGTTCATTTCCTTAGCAAATAACGCAGCCCAGGGCCAGCTGATCAAACTACCCAAATTCTTTACCAAAGACACGGTTTCAAAACTTACGGAAAACGAAGCCGGACAAGGTATCAAGGAAGCCTTATCGAAAGGCGTCGTCACGGCCGTGCTTCATCTTAATAAAACAGACGGTTTTTTCGGAAGCGATATCTATAAGCTCCTTTTACCACCGGATGCAAAAAAAGTTGAAAACACCCTTCGTAAAATGGGCATGAATGCCCAGGTAGATAAAGCGATACTCCAGATCAACCGTGGGGCAGAAGACGCAGTGGGGTTTGCTACTGATATTTTTATGGATGCCATCAGGCAGATGACGATCAACGACGCTATTAACATAGTCAAAGGACCCAAGGATGCCGCCACGCAATATTTCAAACAAAAAACGACAAACCAGCTGATCGCGGCATTTTCTCCATCTGTAAAAAGCTCGCTGGACAAAACAGATGCGACAAAATATTATGGCAACATCGTGAACACGTATAATAATATTCCTTTCACACAGGACGTTAACCCTGATCTTACTTCTTATGTTGTCGGTAAGGCCGTGGATGCTTTGTTCGACCAGGTAGCCAAAGAGGAATTGAACATACGTTCAAATCCCCTGGCCCGGACTTCGGATATTCTGAAAAAAGTATTCGGGAGTATGATCCGTTAATTTGCTTTTGGTAATATCTTTTAAAGAATCTGGTACCCCAGGCTGATATAATACAGGCCGCCGATATAAGGGTTCCCAAAAGCCGATTGATAAAATTGATTCAGGATATTCGTTCCCCCGATCTTAACGATCGACTTTATTTTCGGGAACTTATAATTTACCTGGGCATCCAGTGTCGTATAAGACTTAACCGTGCCATCTGCGAGCCCGCCACTTTCCCAATAAAAGCTATCCTGCCAGCGGAAATTCAAAGCAAAGCCGATTCTTTCTTTTTTCCCCATTCCTGAATTTCCAACACCCGCATTGACACGCCACTCAGGGGTATTGAAAGCCGCCATAAACCCGGAGGGAACATTGGTTAACCGGTCGGTATATGTATTGAATGAAAGAAAATAATTAGCCGGCAATTTGTAATCGAAACCGAGACCCATCCCCCAGGTTCTCACTTTCACGTCGCTGTTGACAACAATGGAAAACGGTTTGGCCACAACAGTTGGAGGCTGTACCAGGAATATTCTTCCCAGGAAATCTGAATATTGGCCTACATACACATAAGCATCCAGCAGGAGCTTGTTTTTGATCAGTCCCTTATATCCCATTTCAAAAGACCTGAGACTTTCGGGTTTAAACTCTTTAAAATTGTAGGGGGAAGTGCTGCCATTGGAAGGATCATAAACAAAAGTTTGTTTTGAATTGGTTTTCATATAATCATTGATCCAGGGTAATCCACCCAGTAGCATAACGGCACCAACATCTAATCTTATCCATTGTTGCAGGTTAGAAGGAAACCGGTAAGCCGTCTGGTAAGAGAGCCGGATATGATGATTTTGAAAAGGGCTGTAAAGCGCCGTGACCCGGGGTGTGAAATTACCTTTGAAGTTTTCATTTTTATCGTATCGGCCCGATATGGAAAAAGCCAGTTTATCACCCGCCAATTTCTTTGAAACCTGTACATAAGCACCCCATTCATTTGTTTTGATGGGTCCTGTTGAATCAATGAAGATGGTTCCCTTTGAATTAAGGATATATTTTTTCATATCAAATCCCGTAACTACTTCAGCAAATTTTATTATCTCCTTAAAATTGTATTGACCTTCTAACATCCACAACTGCGATTTATCAAGGAACCTGCCCCCATTGGGTATGGGAATCATTCTTACCTGGTCAAAGATTTGTTGAAAGGTTTCACTTCCTGCAGTTGGCCTTCCCTGGTCGGCATATGCCCTCGCAGCATTGTGAAGTTGAGGTGCAGAGGCCAGGACTGCGGCCTGTGCTGTAGTATTTGCCTGTTGCGCGTTCTGGCCCCCCATCAGGGCTTGCGTGTAGGCTTGTGTATACACGGCTCCCGCGCCTTGCGCAAATGCACCTGTATATTGAGGGTACCAACTGCCATTAACATTGGAGGGATTATAACTTCTTTTCCATGCTTCGTTAAATAACTGCGTGGTAACAGTGGCGCTATAGGCTTCGCCCGCATCTTCCTGGGTGGTGTAACCACGGAGAAACCATTTCGGGTGTCTTAATTCCAGTTTATACTGACCGATCTTAATGTTTTTAAATACAAAACGGTTATCGGCGGAATACACAGTATTCCCGGTTCCCCAGTAGCCCATTAATTGTACTTCAAGACTATCGGTTATTTTATAATGCAGCGCACCAGAGAATTTTAAATTCTTTGTAAGGGGATCGATCAGGTCTTGTTCTGCATAACCTGTTCTCGAAACTTTTTGTGGAGAATTCAGAAAGGGTTGCAGTACCGGCATTAAAGATGGCATTTGTTGTATGGCGCCCTGCATGAAAGGCACAATGTCTACGACTGTTTCATCTCCATATACATTCACGCCATCATAGTTCGGATCGGATTGACGGTTCCCGGGTATCACATTTCCTCTTGCGCCCATGCGGAGATAATTACTGCTGTCATTGGCCAGCCAATCCTTTCCCTGCAGGTACTGTGCACAGAGTTTATAGGCAAACCGGTTCCCGATCTTACTGGCCCATCGCATGGAATAATCGCTATACCAACCAGGATGATCGCGTTGATGTTTACCAATATCCGTTATTCCCTGGCGAACGAGTATGGTCAATCCCGGAAAGTCAAAAGGGTTTTTACTTTTAACAATGATCGTTCCATTAACACCACCCGGTCCATAAAGAGCGGAAGATGCACCCGGCAGTATCTCGATACTTTCAATATCCGGTTCGGTGAGTCCAATGAAATTTCCAATAGAAAAATTAAGGCCCGGAGCCTGGTTATCCATGCCATCCATGAACTGGTTGACACGATAACTTCCACTGATGTTAAATCCTCTTGTGCTGTAAGTTTTATAAGTGAGGCTTGAAGTAGTGACATCCAGCCCTTTTTTTCCCAGCATGCTTCCCCAGTAAGATTCGGCAGGACTATTGATGATATCCTTGCGGCTTACTCTTTCTATGGAAACAGGAGAACGCGTGAATTTAGTAGGTATCCCGAAAGCAGGTGCAACAACAACAGCATCCAGGGATATATCGGATCGTTGTAAGATGATCTGTATTTCATCCGGGGCTGACACAACCACTTCATGCGTTTCAAACTCTGTGAAAGAAATCACCAGCGTGACCGGCAGGGAAGGAACTTTGATCTGGAATCTTCCTTTTTCATCTGTTGTTGTACCTGAAATACTTCCCCTGACAAGTACAGTTGCCTTTGCAAGGACCTCATCTTTATCACTGCTTTTTACTATTCCACGCAATGTGATCTCGTTACTGGCTTGTGCATGTCCCACCATGGTAAATAATAAGATGGAAACAGAGAAAATTGCCCATGCTTTTTTCATACTGGCGGTTTTTGGTGTAAAAAATGGTTTTCGGTCATCATCCGCTATTGGTTCGAGCGGTAATTCTACATCCAAGCTAAGATGGGGCAGGAGCGATATATAATTGAATTTTGCATACACAATTCCTTGATTCGCAGAATTTGCAACTGTGGTTGACAATGAACGGATTGAACCCGTATAATTAGCCGAAAGCTGGCTGGAATCAGTTATTTACCCAATGTAGGTTAAATTCTCACATATCCGGGAATACGCTCCAAAACAACAGGACGATCCTCCTGCGTGAATCATTGACCTTGTAATCGGTTGCTTTTGGATTGGGGTAGGTTTCACCCTTGCCTTCAAAGAGGTAAGAAATGTTCCCGATCTTATTACCGGACCTGTCGATAGTGAATTTTTTGAAAAGCTTTATTACTTCTTCTGCCCTTGCTTCCGAAAGTTCTTTATTCAATGCCTTACTGTCAGGATTTGCCGGGTTCAAAGTCATCCTTGCTAAAAGATTCTTGTATAAAGTTGATCCCTCCTGTATCGGCGTCGCATCGGCATAGCCCTTGGCCATGATGATCAGTGAAAGGGGAAAGTCCGGATATTTTTTTACAAAGACATCGATCTCTTTGGCGGCGGGTTCAAAGAATTTCCCGATCATACTGGACACGTTTGTTGTAACGGTATATTGTCCAGGTTCAAACAAAAGATCCTGGTCAAGGCGAATGACCGTGTTCCTGTTGATGAGGTCAGTTAAAAGCATCACCTTCTCATTGATCTTTTTCGATGCTGCCTGTGACCGGGCAAAACTTGAATTTAACCTATCCCAATCAGCCCTGCTGACAACGGTTTCACCAACCAGCACTGTGTTTTCCGAGATGAGGATCTCTATCTCAGAATTGGTACTGGTTATGAATTTTTGAAACCTGGAACTGGCCGTGTCATCGATCTCGTTGAGGTCCTGTTTCCCCTTTCGCTGTTCATCCAGGGATTTGATGGTGGCTTCGTGTTGCTGAAGTTGTGTATTGACAGCAGTAAGATCTTTTTTGAGGGCAGTTACTTTTCTTTGTGAAACACAGGAACAAAAAAGAATGGCCAGGCACCCGATAAGCGTTATATATGTTCTCGTTTTTACTGGCATAACAGAAAGGTAGAAATTATTTTTTAATATGTAACTCATCTTCTAAGCCAGCAACACCTGCCATGCTTTTTGTAGTTGGCCTTCCTCCAGCAACTTCCTCGCATAACGATGAATCTCCAGGTCCATCTCCTGGGGATCTATACTATAATATTGCATGATCTGTTTGAGCTGATTGTCATCAAAACCGGGATCCACAGGTGGGATCTCGCTGATATTGGCCAGCATGCCCAGGTTATTCCCGGTTAGTATCTTGCTTTCCCGGATATGAAAAGGCAATGCGTCCACCCCGATGCCCAGCTGGTAATGAGGTTTGGGGACAATGAATAAATTCGACTCGTTCACCACACAGTACCAATCACCACCCAGCCTGGCAACATGATGGATCTTTCGCTGATCGATCTTTCCTTCGGCGTCTAACAATGAATCATCAATATGCATATGCAACACTTCGGCGATCACAAGATTACCTGCTCCGCCTTCCGTACCAAGGGGTTTGATCTCCAGGACACGGCATTCAAGATTTGCTTTGCTTTCTTTTACCATGGGCGGTTTTACAAGTGTGGCGGGAACTTCTGTAAATCCTGCTTTGCTGAATTCATTCACCCCTTTGGGATACTCACAACTGGCCAATGAAGTTTGTTGTACCATGTCATAGGTAACCATATTGATAACCACTTCAGGAACTTCCATCAGGTTTTGTAACGTGTGCTTGGTTGTATTATCCCTTCCCCGCCTGGCAGGTGAGAATACAACCACCGGCGGATGGGAAGAGAAAAGATTAAAAAAACTGAAAGGACTGAGATTGACCAGCCCGTTTTTGTCAATGGTAGAAGCAAAGCATATCGGCCTGGGAGCGATGATATGCTGGAGATAATATTGCCGCTGTCCGGTTGAAAGATCTTTCAGGTCAAATTGCATGAATTCAGGGGATGTTTCGACAAATATCCGGAAAATAAAAAAGCCGGAGCCTAAACAAGGCTTTGCCATTCAGAATGTTTATCAGCCATTTATAATCTTTTGCCCGGATTGTAACATTCCTTGGCCCAAATTCGTCCTACGAAATATTTCGTTTATTTTCGTATTGTTTAATAAATGCCCCTTTGGGGATAAAACCAACCAGCCATGAAGCAAATTCAATCAGCCGTAATTTTTCTTTTATTATCTGTTCTTGCTATTAGTCCTGCTTTTTCCCAGGATAACGATTGGGGTAATAAGCATGATAAGAACCGGATAGAGGGAAGCGGAAACATGATCACAAAGGAATACCCTGTGCAGTCTTTCGAAGAACTGGAAGCCAGTGGCGTTTTCAGCATCCAGCTTATCCAGGGCGGGAAGGAACAGGTAAAAATAGAAGCAGATGACAATCTCATGGACCTGTTCGAAGTAAAAAATGATGGATCAAAGCTTGTCATCAAAATGAAAAAAGACAGCAATTTCAGCAGTAAGAAAATGATGAAAGTGTATGTAACATTTAAAAGTCTCAAGGCCATGGACCTGAATATGGTGGGTAGCCTGAAATCAGATGACAAATTAAGTTTCGGCAATCTTAAAATAAAGAATGGAAGTGTGGGTTCACTGGATCTCCATATGACGGCTCAAAATATCGACCTGAACAATAGCAGCGTGGGAAGTGTAAAGCTGGAAGGCAAAGCAGAAAATGCCGTGATCAAGAACAAGGGAGTGGGCAGTATCCAGGCCGGGGATTTTATTGTGCAGACAATGGACATCGACAATACGGGTGTCGGTTCAGCCACGGTAAATGCAGAAAAAGAATGTAAAGTGAAGGATTCTTTCTTAGGAAAAGTAAATAATAAAGGCGGCGCTACAGTAAAAAGGTCTACCAAGACAGTGATCTGATCCGCTTCAATTCAAAAGCCGCCGGGTGACAGGATTTTTGAGATAAAACTCATGTGTGTGGGTCCTGTGAGCTCCGCGGCTTTTCTTTTTTCAAATTTTCTTCTTTGAAAGAATACTCCAGTCAGTTTCTTCCGCAACGATTTTATTACTCAATACGCCTACACCTTCGATCTCCATGGTGACTGTATCACCCGCCTGTAACCATTGCTCAGTATAATTCGGATCATTCAATTTACCCGTACCATTTAATTCAAGAAAGCAACCTGTACCTACTGTTCCGCTGCCAATGATATCACCGGGATAAAGATCCGCTCCATAAGAAGCCCTTTCAATGATCTCTGCAAAGGTCCAGTCCATATCGGCCAGGTTGCCTTCACTGACAAGTTTATCATTGACTTTGCAGGTCATTTTAAGATTCCAGCTGGAACCGGTATGTCCATCTTTGGGTAAGGTCTCCAGGGTTTGTAATTCTTCCAGGGTTACCAACCAGGGGCCCAGGCTTGTTGCGAAATCTTTTCCTTTAGCGGGACCAAGATTGAGCAGCATCTCTTCCATTTGTAATCTTCTTGCGCTGAGGTCATTCATGATCATGAGTCCGCCGATATATTCGTCTGCTTCCTCCGCCTTAATATTCCTTCCGTGTTTACAGATGACGATCGCAGCTTCCAGTTCGAAGTCCAGTTTTTCAAAATGATCGGGCATACAGCGTATATCACCCGGGCCCATGATGCTATGATGATTGGTGAAATAAAAGACAGGGTATTGATCAAACTCAGGGATCATGTCCACTTTCCTGTTTCTTCTGGCAGCCGCAACGTGTTGACGGAATGCATATGCGTCACGGCAGGAAGCGGGAAAGGGAACCGGCGAAAGAAGAGTAATATCTTTTAAAGGAACGGCACTATTGCTGGACCGGGTTCCTTCCCTCAGCATTAATTCACCTGCAAGCGCCATAGGGTAGCTTTCTTCCCAATAGGTAAGAAACATATTCATACTGTTGGGAAGATCCGGGTGAAGGATATCCATATCATAGACCATCTTATCGATCAGGATGCCAAGCTGTTCATGTTCATCTTTGATATAAGAAACTAATTTCATCAGTGATAGATTAAGAAGCGCTAAGTTAACAATGTTGTTTGTAACTTGATGGCATGAAGAAATGGCTTTTCATTTTAT
>DATINK010000274.1:0-14825 GCA_035474355.1 Chitinophagaceae bacterium
GCCATCGTTATGTATGACCGTACGTTTAATTATCATGTTACCAAAGAGATCCATCTTTACGGTTTAAAGGGTGATGATCGTTTTGAAGTAATGGATGATGTGGATTCCCGTATCAAGCTCAGGATCATTGGAGGCAGGGGAAATGATACATTCGATATTCATGGAAAGATCCGGAATTACCTGTATGACCTCAAAGACACCATTGAAAAAAATCCTATACGATCCGCTAATGCTACAAGGCTGCGGTTATCGGCAGATGCGCCGGTAAACCAATTTTCAATGGTCGGCTTCCAGTATAATCATAGTAATTTCCCGGATATCGCCATCGGCAGCAATACAGATGACGGGTTCTTGCTGGGTGCCGGTTTTTCAAGAACCGCTTATGGATTCAGGAACGAGCCTTATTCCAGTTTTCAACGTTATAAAACGCTCCATGCATTTAACCGCCCGGGTCACCAGTTGAGTTTTTATGGAGAATATAATCATGCTTTAAAAAGCCTAGATGTAGTTATCAATTCGGAGATCATGTTCCCGGGCATTTCCAATTTCTTTGGACTCGGTAATGAAAGACCCATCACGCATCCCCTGGATTTCTACAAAACCAGTTATAGTCATTTCGAAGCGGATATATTAATACAAAGCCGGGTCACAGGCCCTTTGCGCGTATTGGCCGGACCCGTATTTTATCATTACTGGAACGATATAAAATATAACCGCAACAAAGTGTTGGGCACCTTTCCCAATGAAGTCGGGCTGACAGCTGACAATGTATATGCATCAAAGTCCTACCTCGGGGGAAAAATGCTGGTGCTGATCAATAACCTGAACAATGAATTATATCCAACCCGTGGTGTGAAATGGACAACGACTTATACAGGATTGTTCAGCATGAAAAATAATAGCTCCACGCTGAGTATGTTGACCAGTGATATGACTGTATATGCAAGTTTAAGTGACCCTGCCCCCATTGTGGCGGCGATCCATGTAGGTGGTGGAAAGATCTACAGCAGGGATTTTGAATATTTCCAGGCATTGAGCCTGGGTGACGATAATCATTTAAGGGGGTTTAGTAAAAACCGCTTTTCAGGAAGATCAAATCTATACGCGGGCCTGGAATTACGTTTCCGGCTGGCGGACATCAATTCTTATTTTATGCCCGGCACGATCGGGTTGATCGCCTTCGATGAGATAGGAAGGGTATACCAACAAAAAGAAACATCCCGGCGCTGGCATAATGCCTTTGGCGGCGGGATGTACCTGGTACCTTATAATTTATTTGTTCTTACAGCAACGGTTGGGTTCTCCCCTGAAACGCACAATTTCAATTTCTCCATCGGCTCTAAGTTCGGACTGAATTTCTAAATCCGTCAGAACTTCCATCCGAAGCCGACTACCGGTAATGTATTCTCGTTGGATACGCCAACTCCAAATGTCATTACAAACCTGTTAAAAGGTGCAAACCAGAAGCCTCCTCCATAACCACTCGCCCAATCCGAACTGCCACCCGGTACCGAAACGCGCCCGGTATCAAAGAATGCATACATTCCAAAGGCAGCCGGCAACAAGTAAGTTTTCAGGTTGCACAGTTTGATCCGCAGATCTGTATTGTTATAGACTTTCGTTGTTCCTGCAAACCTGAATTTGCGGAATCCACGCAGGTTGTCTTCACCTCCCAGGTATTGTGCATGAATAAACTCATAGTCTTCAGAGAAATTATGTCCCACTCCTGTCCTGTTCGCGAGAACGATCGATTTGGTTTTGGGTGAAAGGTTCAGGAGAAAAGTAAGCTCAGAATTCAATTGGGTGATATTATGGCTAAAATCATTCAACCCGGATAAAACACGCAAGTTTGTCAGCCAATGAATTCCCTTGCTGGGATTATTCCTGTTATCCCTTGTATCAACTTCAAGGCCCAAATTACCCCCGAAATAAAACTGCTTTTCATACAATGTAACCGGGTCCAATCCGTTGGCCGGTGCCAAAACAATATTACGGCCCGTATTTTTTTCCGGATCCAGTGAGAATTGTTCATAAGCTGGTCCCCATGTCAAATTCACTTTTTCAGAAAAGGTATGCCGCAACATCAGAGTGATATCGGTCATATTGAACCGGGCACGATAATATTTGAAACCCCCGGGTTTTGTTTTATTGTACATGCTTTGCATCCCGTACCCGAAAAAGTTAGTGACATAATCAGGCGCCTTTATATCAATATTCACCAACAGGTCGGTCTTCCTTCCAAAAACCTGGTTGAATTCCCCATTGTACTTGAAATTATATGACTTGGCAGAGACCGCATGGTTCACAGTAAATGTCTGGGCATTCTTGTACGGGGTTTTTCTAAACCCGTGACGGATAACTCTAAAGCTGAGCCCCAGGAAAAGTCCGTCATCTGAATTATAAGCAAAACTTAATCCCGGAGCGAAAATATTGTACTTATAATAGATCCGGTTATATGAATTCACCAGCGTATCGTCTTTCATTTTATTTCTCATCTTATCGCCAATGATCTTATTATTTTCATTCTTAAGATCATACACAACTGCCTTATCGCCTGCCCCTTTCTGGGATTCGAATTCATCTTCACCTGTTCCGCCGATCATGCGTACCCTGATCTTGGCATCCGTACTACCATGAATTACAAACCTGTCATTCCCTCCAAAACCATAGAGCCTGACTTCTTTGGTCCATGCAGGTGAGAAACTACGTTCATACATTTTTGTTGACTGCTGGCCTTCTTTAGTGATCTTAAATACCTGTACCAGAATCGAGCCATCACCATTCCGGGTAACATCGAATAACTCCGTCTTATCGCTCCCGGTGATATCCACTATATTGGAAAGAAACTGGAAATACTGGATCATTTCAGCCATGAGATACTGGCGGCGGGCTTTTAATTTAGCAGCAATTTTATCGGCTGAGATAGCGCGGATCTCCGGAGGTTGTTGATTGAACGCTCTGTCAATCACGGCATCTGTCATACGTGACAAAACATCTTCTGTTGTTTTTTTCCAATCATCTTCTGTCATCTGGTTCAGGAAAAACCTGTCCAGGTTACGGGCCGCAAAATTGAAACGCCTGATATCTTTTGCCTGTGGCTTGAAACCTTCGATCTCTGGAACCAGCCAGGGCTTACTGGCGAAGCTGGGCAATACACCCATACGGGTATAAAATGCCTGGTCACGGTCTTTTGCAACCGGGTAAAAAGTTTTTCCTTTTCCATTATCATAAGCACCCCAGGTCCATTGACCTTCGTGCCGGTCAAGATCCATTACAAACATATCCAGTATTCTGACTCTTAATAAAGCGTGCTGATCAACATCATTATCATTATCGTCTTTTAATTTATCGGCCACTTCATCTGTATCATATCCTTTTTTAACGGAGTCGGGCAGTTTGGCTTCATAAATCACCAAAAGATTAGCGAAATCCTGCTGGTAAATTCCCAATTGCGGGTCATCAGGAACCATCACAATTTTTGGATTCATATGTGGGACACCGGCAGCTTCTGATAGCACCGTCATCGTCAAAGCCGCATAGGGATAAGAAGCGGATACACCGTCAGCGATCAGGTCTTCTGCCGCCTCACTTTGTAAATTGCCCGGAATCGATTTGCTGGTAATAAATTTCTGAATGGAGCGGAAAGTATAACCCCTGCCATTCGCATCCACTAAATGCAATGATTTAGTTTGTTTACCACCCCCTCTTTTTTCAGGTTTCAGGCCGCCATGTTCAGTAGCCAGGTTGATAACCGGTACTTTGATCGGCGTGAGCCATTCTTTACGAAAATTAGAGCCCATCCAGAATGACCGGGAACCGCTCACCTTAAATAAGGTAGATCCGGGTGCCATGGCAGAATCTGCACGCTGGGCTGAACAATAAGAAACGGGGATGATCAATAATAGAATAAGCTTTCCTAACAGTCGCATGGTGTAGGTTTTTTTTGGTTAAACAGAATGATGCTACTCAGGCCTGTTTATATAATGTTACGGTTTATATCTGAATTTCAATAGCGTGGCACGGTCGTCCTGGCCTTCATTGGAAATGAACATATCACCATTGGCGGCAAACGTGATGCCTTCAGGCTGGGGGAACATGCTGGGCGAAAGGGGTATGGCGGATTCTACTTTACCCATCCTGTCGGTAACCACCAGCAATTTACCAATCGAGGAGACAATATACAATTTATTCTGAACCGGATTGATGGCTGCTGCTGATGGATAAAACTCTGCCCTTGAGTCTTTCAATAAACGACGTATTTCGTTGATATCAATTCTATAATAAGGACTGTCTGCCAGTTGTTGACTGGTCAGGTCGAAACGATAGGCCTTTCTCATCTGGTTCTTTTCCTTATGGCAGCTTTTACATAGCATCACCAGGGAATTCGCTGCGGAATCGTAATACATCGTTTCGAATTCATTCCCGGTTCCCGCCAATGCAGCTACCAGCGTCCCGGGCCTTTCTCCCCCCCTTGCAAAACCCCGCACAGCCACGATCTGCCCCGTACTGATCAGCAGGTAAGCCGTAGAATCCACTTTCACGATATCTTCATAATCGTTTTTTTCGCCAAATACCATATTGGGATAAGAGAAATCGCTTTTATCATTGAGATTAATAAAAAAGATCTTCCCGGCCTCATCATTATTAGCGAGCATGACCCTGTCATTTACCCAAAAAATACCCGATATCTCCCGCAGTTTAGAACCGAGGTCCGTCTTCTCAGGCTTGGTAATATCATAACCTTTCGGAGTATAGGTGATCCGTTGCCGTTTACAGGAGACTGTTATAAGCAATAAAAGAATGATAAAAGGCCATAAAATACTATATTGGGAAACCCGCTGTAGGTTTATATCCTTTTTTATTAAATTTATCATGTTCAAAAATTGATGTATGACCGAATCACAACAACAAATGGTATCTGCAGCACGAGAACAGGCTACTGACATACTTTCCCATAAACTGAATAAGAACCTGCGTTATCATAACCTGGAACACACCCAGGGGGTTGTTATGGCCTGTGATGAAATGGCCAACTATTACCAGCTCCAGCCTGATGACCGCGCTGCCTTATTGATAGCGGCCTGGTTTCACGATACGGGCTTCAGCAGCGGTGACTCCCATGGGCATGAAGCCGTGAGCGTCAGCCTCGCCACTTCCTTTTTACAAGAACAAAATGCGGGACCGGCATTTATTCAAAAGGTAACCGGTTGCATTGAAGCGACCCGGATGCCCCAGAATCCCAACAACCTCATTGAACAGATCATTTGTGATGCCGATCTCTCTCATATAGGCACAGACGAATTTAATGTAAAGAATGAACAATTGAGACAGGAGTTGATAGATTTTGCCAAAGAAGATGTATCCAAAAAGAAATGGCGCAAAATGAATATCGCCTTTCTTGAAAGCCATACCTATTTCACTGATTTCGGCCGCCGCAAATTGCAACCGATCAAGGAACAACACCTGGGGGAATTGAAAAGTGAAGCCAAAGAAGATGCTAAGGACAAGGAAGGAAAAGAAGGTAAGGAGGGCAAGAAAGCAAAAGAGGGAAAAGAAGGTAAGGAAGGAAAGAAAAATAAAACAGATGATGGGGTGATCCGCTCTGTCTTAGGTAATGATACGGTACCGCTTGACCCGGAAGCCAAAAAGAAAAAAGATAAAGAAAACCAGACCGAAAGGGGAATATCGACTGTCTTCAGGATCATGGCCAATAATCATTCGAGTTTGAGCCAGATGGCCGACAGCAAGGCGAATATCATGATCTCTGTAAATTCCATCATCCTCTCGATACTGATTTCAATGCTAATCCGTCACCTGGATGAAAATCCATTCCTGGTTTACCCGACGATCACCCTGGTACTGGTATGTGTGGGCGCCACGATCTTCGCGATCCTGGCTACCCGGCCCAACATTACTGAGGGAACATTTACAAAAGAAGATATCCAGAATAAGAAGACCAATCTTTTATTCTTCGGAAATTTTCATAATATGACACTGCCCGATTATGATTGGGCGATGAAAGAAATGCTGAACGACAAGAATTACCTCTATGGCAGCATGGTCAAAGACATTTATTTCCTGGGCGTGGTGCTGGCAAAGAAATACCGGTACCTGCGCATCTCCTATAATATATTCATGTATGGCCTGATCGTCTCTATGCTGATGTATGGCGTGATGACCGCATATGAATCCTTCTTTGTATCGCATACCGTTGTAGAAACGGGTACGCCGCTTTCGCCACCTTAGGTCAAAGCATTTTCCGCAGGTATTCCACCAGTTCTGTTTTGGTGATCGGTATGCCCATGATCTTATGGTAACCGATGGCATCTACAAAATAAACATCGCGGATGATCTTGATAAGCTGGCCGTTATTGATCTCGGGGATCAATACTTTTTCATAGTTCTTGAGGATCGTGCCCAGGTTACGGGGAAAGGGGCGGAGGTAACGCAGATGCGCATGCGAAACTGAATACCCTTCTGCCAGCAAGGTGGAAACCGCACTCTTGATTGCGCCATAAGTGCTCCCCCAGCCTAATACTAATACCTTTCCTTTGGCAGGACCGTTATCGATGGTTTGTTCCGGAATGTAATCAGCGATCCTGTCCACTTTGGCTTGCCGCGTCTTTACCATGTGTTGGTGATTCTCCGGTTCATAGCTGATATTGCCGGTAACATCTTCTTTTTCCAATCCCCCGATGCGATGTTCCAGCCCGGCTGTCCCGGGTATGGCCCAGGGACGTACCAATTTTTCATCCCGCTTATAAGGTTTCAATGTTTTTTCATCCTCATCAAGCCCCTTTTTAAATTTTACTTTGATCTCTTTCAAGCCGGCTGATTGAGGATAGCGCCAGGGTTCTGCCCCATTGGCGATATAACCATCACTCAATAATATAACGGGCGTCATGTGTTGCACCGCGATCCTGACTGCTTCATAGGCTGCATCAAAACAATCGGCAGGCGTTGATGCAGAGATCACCGGCATGGGACATTCTCCGTTCCTGCCATAATAAGCCTGCAACAAATCGCTTTGTTCAGTTTTTGTTGGCAAGCCGGTAGATGGACCGCCTCGTTGGATATCACAGATCAGCAACGGAATTTCAAGCATGACTGCAAGACCCATCGCCTCCGCTTTCAGCGCCATACCCGGACCCGAAGTGGTGGTAATACCCAATGCACCTCCATAGGCAGCTCCGATGGCTGAAGTCACAGCGGCGATCTCGTCTTCGGCCTGGAAGGTGCGGATACCAAAATTTTTAAACTTACTTAATTCATGGAGAATATCGGAAGCAGGTGTGATGGGATAAGAACCCAGGAACAAAGGAAGCCCGCTTTTTTGTGATGCCGCGATCAACCCATAGGTAAGCGCCTGGTTGCCCATGATGGAACGGTAACTGCCGGGTTCCATCTTTGCTTTGTCAACAGTATAGGTAGTGGTAAAAGTTTCGGTAGTATCTCCATAATTATATCCCGCCTGCAGCACTTTCACATTGCTTTCCATGATATCGGGCTTCTTGCCGAATTTATCCCGCAGGAACTGGATCGTATTTTCCATATTCCGGTTATACATCCAGTACAAAAAACCAAGCACGAACATATTCTTTGCCCGGTCCTTTTCTTTCATTCCCATTGTAAAATCCTTCAAAGCCTCCCGCGTCATTTTCGTTACATCCATCCGGATGACCTCATAATTATCCAGGCTTCCATTGTCCAGCGGGTTCTCATTTTCCGGGTAATTGGCTAACCGCAAGTTCCTGGTATCAAACCCATCGGTATTCGCAATAATCTTTCCCCCTTTCTTTAATGCTGTAAGATTTGTTTTCAATGCGGCGGCATTCATTGCCACCAGCACATCACAGGCATCCCCGGGCGTAAAGACCCTGTCGCTGGAAAACCTGAGCTGATAACCGCTAACACCTGGAAGTGTTCCCTGGGGAGCGCGTATTTCTGCCGGAAAATCCGGGAAAGTAGCGAGGTCGATTCCTAATAAGGCAGTGTTATTTGTAAACTGGCTGCCGGTAAGCTGCATTCCATCCCCACTATCGCCTGCGAATTTTATAACAACATCCTGTAAAACTTCTTGTTTTCTATCCATGATACAAATTTACGAAGTACGATTTACGATTTACGAATTTATTGACGATCGTAAATCGTAAATCGTAAATTATTTAGCCTCTGCCCGAAAATGGACCCGTTTGCCGGCTGACATGAGTTTCCCGAGGAAACCGGTTTGTTCGCTGGCTCATATAAATAATTTTTTCAAAGTTAAAAAGTTTGGAGCCGCACTGCCGTCAAAAGGATAAGTGGGCGGTTTTCCGCTCCGAATTGTTGTAAATTGTCCTTCCTCAAAACCAAAACATCAGTTATGAAAAATAAGTGCCTGCTCCTCGCGGGAATTTTCCTCTTGTTGAGCGTTTCTGTTTTTTCCCAGGCCAAATTGGTAGAAAAAGTAACCCGGAAGGGAACTGAGATCGTGATCCCCTACGAGAAATACGTTTTACCCAATGGTCTTACCCTGATCATTCATGAAGACCATAGTGATCCCCTTGTACACGTAGACATGACCTACCACGTTGGTTCTGCAAGGGAAGAGATCGGGAAATCCGGGTTCGCCCATTTTTTTGAACACATGATGTTCCAGGGAAGTGATCATGTGGCGGATGAACAACATTTCAAGATCGTTACGGAAGCGGGTGGAACACTGAATGGATCCACTAATCGTGATCGCACAAACTATTATGAGACCGTTCCCAGTAACCAATTGGAAAAAGCCCTTTGGCTGGAAGCAGACAGGATGGGTTTCTTACTGGATGCTGTAACGCAACCAAAATTCGAAGTCCAGCGTGCTACTGTAAAAAATGAAAGAGGGCAGAATTATGATAATCGTCCTTTTGGTTTGGTGAGCGAATTTTCCGCAAAAAATCTTTACCCCTATGGCCATCCTTATTCCTGGCTGACGATCGGGTATATCGAGGAATTGAATAAAGTCAATGTAGACGATCTGAAAAATTTCTTCCTGCGCTGGTACGGACCCAATAATGCTACCCTGACGATCGGTGGGGATCTGACAACTGCAACAGTTGTCAAATTGGTTGAAAAATATTTTGGAAGTATACCGCGTTGCCCGGAAGTATCCCCGGTTAAATTAGATCCCGTGGTACTCGATAAGGACCGGTATGTAAGTTTTGTCGACAATTATGCTCGTTCCTCACAGCTCAGGTTGGTTTACCCGGGTGTTCGGGATTTTGATGCGGATGGTCCGGCTCTTTCCTGCCTAGCACAGGTACTCGGAGGTGGTGGCGGTGGTGGTGGAAGAGGTGGCCGTGGTGGTGGAGGCGGCGGCGGAAACCGCAGCTCTGTTTTTTATCAATACCTGATCAAAGATCAAAAAGCGTTGTCTGCCAGTGCCAGTAATGGACAAGATGAATTAGCGGGTGAGTTTGCTGTTACAATAACCCCTTACCCTGGTAAGAACCTTGCAGAAATGGAAAAACTGCTTAAAGAAGCATATATGGAATTCGAAAAAAGAGGGGTGACTGACGAAGACATTGAGAAATTCAAAAGTGAATATGAAAGTCGTGCTATCAATGGCCTTGCCAGTGTATCAGGAAAAGTCACACAGCTGGCAGCATTTCAGACTTTTGCAGGCAACCCGAACATGACGCAAAAACTATTGGCCATGTATATGGCACTCACAAAGGAAGACGTCATGCGTGTCTATAATAAATATGTAAAAGACAGGCCCCATGTTGTATTGAGTGCGTTAGCAAAGGGGCAGGAAACTCTCATCGCGGCTGCCGATAACTATACGATTGACATGTCTCATTATAAAGCGCCCGATTATGGATATGCCGGGTTGAAATATGTAAAAGCAAAAGATAAGTTTGACAGGAGCAAGATCCCGGGTAATGGACCCAACCCGGTAGTACATGTTCCTAAATTCTGGACGAATAATATGTCCAATGGGATCAAAATGATCGGCACAGAAAATACAGAGATTCCGACGGTAACCATTTCCATCAGCATACCTGGCGGTCATCTGATGCAGGCCAATGATCTGACCAAAGTGGGACTGTCAGGCATGTTTGCCCGTATGATGAATGAGGATACTAAGAATTATACGGCTGAACAGTTTGGGCTTGAATTACAAAAACTGGGAAGTTCAGTAAGCGTGGGCAGTGGCAAGGACCAGATCACTTTCAATATACAGACCCTGAAAAAGAACCTGGATAAAACACTTGCGCTATTACAGGAAAGAATGTTCAACCCTAAATTCCCTGAAGAAGCATTTAACCGGATGCAGCGGCAGATGATGGAAGGATTTAAGCAAAATAAATCCCAGCCCGCGGCGGTGGCCAGCAGTGTGATCGCCAAGATCAATTATGGGCCGGATAATATCCTGGGCATGAGTGAAGGGGGAACAGAAAATACAGTCAAGAATATTACACTCGCGGATATCCAGCATTATTATGACAATTATATCACTTCGAGAGGAGCGCGTGTTGTAATCGTTGGAGATGTAAAAAAAGAGGAAATACTTCCTAAACTTGGATTTCTGAAAAATTTACCGGATAAAAAAGTTGAGATTCCCAAAGTAGCGGCAACCCCGATGCCCAATGGCAAATCCCAGGTTTACCTGGTAGATATTCCTAAAGCCGCCCAAACAGAATTCAGGGTGGGTTATAATACCGGGTTGAAATATGATGCGACCGGCGATTATTATAAAGCCGGTTTGATGAATTATGTTTTAGGTGGTGCTTTCAATAGCCGCCTCAACCTGAATCTCCGCGAAGACAAGGGCTGGACCTATGGCGCCCGTTCCAGTTTCAGCGGCGATGAATATGATGGAGATTTTCAATTCAGTTCCGGCATTAAAGCAGGTGCAACGGATAGCGCCCTTGTGCAGGTGGTGAAAGAGTTGAAGGAATATGCTGAACAGGGAATAACGGACGAAGAACTGGGATTCATGAAAAATGCGATCGGCCAGCGCGATGCCTTACGGTATGAAACAGGTATTGCGAAAGCGCAATTCATCGGGAACATCCTGAATTATAATCTTCCGGCCAACTACACGGACCTGCAGCAGAAAATTTTGAAAGCCATTACGAAGAAAGAGATCAATGCTATGGCAAAGAGATATGTGGATGCGACCAAACTGAATATGTTATTAGTCGGCGACAAAGCCCTGATCTTACCGGGTCTGCAGAAACTGGGTTATCCCATCATTGAACTGGATGCAGATGGGAAGCCGGTGGAGAAGAAGGCCTTTTGAACCCCAGGGGAAGCGTCATCCCGTTCTAGTTTGAAACATGTGCGACTTTCAGACCAGAGGGATCTAATCTTTAAACATCCTTTTGATCATAGATCAGGTCCCTCGCGTCTGAGAATTGTAAGATGTTCAAAGCAGAACGGGATGACATGTTTGGGGAGATGATGAATGGTCACAAATAAAGACCCCTTTGTATTAACTTGCGGCCTTCCCAAAAACTCAAATGAATTTTTTTATGAAACGTAAATCACTTCTATTGACCGGTTTCGCCATTTGTCTCTGCACCCTGGTGTTCGGGCAGGCAAAACTGGTAGAAAAAATTACACGTAAAGGAAATGAGATCGTGATCCCTTACGAGAAATATGTGTTACCCAACGGGCTCACACTAGTCATTCATGAAGATCACAGCGATCCGATCGCTCACATTGACGTGACTTATCACGTGGGTTCCGCCCGGGAGCAGATCGGGAAATCAGGCTTTGCCCATTTTTTCGAACACATGATGTTCGAAGGATCGGATCATGCGTTAAAAGGTCAGCATGATAAGATCATCAGCGGCAATGGCGGATCATTGAACGGTTCTACCAATCGTGACCGCACCAATTATTATGAAACGGTCCCGATTAATCTCCTTGAAAAAACACTTTGGCTGGAATCTGACCGCATGGGCTTTTTGCTGGGACAGGTTACCCAACCTCGTTTTGAAGTGCAGCGCGCTACCGTAAAGAATGAAAGAGGACAAAGGGTTGATAACGTCTCTTACGGACTGGTCACTGAAACTTTTGGAAAAAATCTTTACCCCTATGGCCATCCTTATTCCTGGGAAGTGATCGGGTATATTGAGGACCTGAACCGCAGCAATGTAGAAGATCTCAAAAACTTCTTTCTCCGCTGGTATGGCCCTAACAATGCAACCTTAACAATTGGAGGAGATGTGAAACCTGCTGAAGTGGTGAAGATGGTTGAAAAATATTTTGGGTCTCTCCCGCGTTGCCCCGAAGTGAAACCGGCCATGTATCCTGCTGTCAAGCTTGACAATGACCGCTACGTTTCTTATACAGATAATTACGCCAAGCTACCTATGCTGGCAGTAGTTTTTCCCACTGTTCCCAATTACGACAAGGATATGGCTGCCCTGCAATGCTTATCACAGGTGATCGGGCAAGGAAGGACCTCTGTACTTTACCAGCAATTGGTGAAAAAACAGATCGCCCTGCAATCAAGTTCATTCAGCCGGCTGAGTGAATTATCCGGCGAGTTCATTTTCCAACTCATCCCGCTGCCGGGAAAAACACTGGGCCAGATGGATACACTCCTGAGAGCCTGTCTTGATTCATTTGAAAAACGCGGTGTTACCGATGATGATATAACCAAATTCAAGGGCCAAACAGAAAGCCAGCAGATCAATGGCTTGCAGAGTGTAAACGGGAAAGTAAACCAGCTTGCAAATTTTCAAACTTTCACAGGCAATCCCAATAAGATCGCTGACTTGCTGAAGATGTATACTTCACTTACAAAAGAAGATGTGATGGCAGCATACTATAAATATATCAAGGGGAAGCATGCTGTTTACCTGAGCGTACTGACAAAAAATATGGATGCCAGCCTGACGGCAGCGCCCAACAATTATTCCATCGACGAATCAAAATATGTAGCCCCGGAATACGGATATGCCGGGCTGGCCTACGTGAAAGCCAAGGACAATTTTGACCGTGCCAAAATTCCGGCCAGTGGACCTAACCCGGTTGTAAAAGTTCCCAAGATCTGGAGAAAGGATATGACTAACGGGATCAGGGTGATTGGAACTGAGAATACAGAGATCCCCACGGTTACTGTATCCATTACCATTCCGGGTGGACATTTATTACAGGCAAAGGATACATCGAAAATTGGATTGGCCAGTTTTTTTGCCAGTATGATGAATGAGGATACTAAGAACTATACGGCTGAACAGTTGAGCCTTGCCTTACAAAAGCTGGGAAGCAATGTCAATATTGGCAGCAATACGGATGAGATCACATTCAATGTTCAGAGCCTGACCAAAAACATTGTGCCTACCCTGGCCCTGCTGGAAGAAAGAATGTTCAACCCCAGGTTCACCGAGGAAGCATTCAAACGCACACAAAGACAAACGATGGAAGGATTGAAACAGGCAAAGGGTCAGCCCAATTCCGTAGCGAGTGATATCAGCAATAAATTGAATTATGGTCCGAACAATATCCTGGGCATGAATGAAAACGGCACGGAATACACGGTAAAAAACATGACGCTGAAGGATATTCAGAATTATTACGATAATTATATGACCTCGAATGGAATGAAAGTGGTGATCGTCGGCGATGTCAAAGAGGAGGATATATTACCTAAACTTTCATTCTTAACTAAACTGCCCAATAAGAAAATTGAAATGCCGGTGGTTGCAGCTACCCCGGTTCCGCTTGACCAATCAAAGATCTATTTAGTAGATATACCGAAAGCGGCCCAGACTGAATTCCGCGTAGGATATAATACCGGATTGAAATATGATGCAACCGGAGAATACTATCGTGCAGGGTTGATGAATTATACCCTGGGAGGTGCGTTTACAAGCCGTTTAAATATGGATCTGCGTGAGGATAAGGGCTGGACCTATGGAGCCAGTTCCGGTTTCTCAGGTGATGAATATGGCGGTGACTGGAATTTCAGTTCCGGTATAAAAGCAGAAGCCACCGATAGTGCATTGGCTGAAGCGATGAAGGATATCAGGGATTATGTCGAGAACGGACTCTCTGATAATGAATTTGCAATGATGAAAAGCGCCATTGGCCAGCGGGATGCATTGCGTTATGAAACAGGCGCACAAAAAGCAAACTTTATCCGGAATATTCTCAACTATAATCTCCCGGAGAATTATACTACGCTGCAACAGGGTATTGTGAAAAATATGACCAAAAAACAGATCGAGACGCTTGCCAAAAAATGGGTGAACCCGGCTAAGCTGAATATGCTGTTGGTGGGTGATAAGGCCAAGATCCTTCCGGGTCTGCAAAAACTGGGATATCCAATTGTTGAGCTGGATGCAGAAGGGAAACTGATCGAGAAAAAAGCCTTCTGAGTTTCACAAATAAGTTGTTTCAAGCCATCCGTCCGCCAACTGGCGGACGGATGGCTTTTTTATACCTGATGCTGTCTTTAACATTGATTAACCGTCATTTGGGGTGAACTGCCGGGTAAATGGATAAATGGTTGATACAATACCCCTATATACCTTAACTTTTCAGACCTCAAAACTCAAACTGTTTAATTATGAAAAGGAACCCCATGCTGCTTGCAGCCATTCTTTGCCTTAGTGTCCTGGTCAATGGCCAGGTAAAATTGGTAGAGAAAGTGACCAGGAAGGGAACAGAAATTGTGATCCCTTATGAAAAATATGTGTTGCCAAACGGCCTCACACTGATCATCCATGAAGATCATAGCGACCCCGCTGTGTATGTGGATGTGACTTACCATGTAGGCTCTGCCCGGGAAGAGATCTATAAATCAGGATTTGCCCATTTTTTTGAACACATGATGTTCCAGG
>DATINK010000275.1:0-5158 GCA_035474355.1 Chitinophagaceae bacterium
CTTCGACATATTGAAATGCCAATAATTAATAATTAGTAATCAATAATCATTCCTTACTTGCAGAGAAAGTAATATTCTGCTTATACAACTGTGGTATTCTTTCCCCAAATACGGACCCCGGGGTCCAGGGAGGAGAGCTGCTGACAACGCGGAGGGCTTCTTCGGCCAGTTTGGGGTGTACTTCTTTTTTATTCAGCACTTCTGCATTCGTTACTGCTCCGTTTTCACTCACTAAAAATTGCACTACAACGGTTTGGGTGGCTTCCTTTTCATTTTTTGGGATCTTGACATATTTTGCTCCCAGGTCGGCGTTCAGTGTGGTGCTGAGGTATTTCAGCCAGCCGCCTGCGCGTTTGAATGCAGGTGCTTTCAATACGGTTTCAAAGGAGAATTTCTTTATAGGTAATGCGGGCAAATCAAATACGGATTCTTCAACAGGTTTTGATTCCACTTTTACACATTCATATTGTAATATATAATTCTTTCCTTCCTGGTAATCCGCCAGCCAGATGGAACTGGTTTCTTTTGCATATACATTATAGCTGCCGATGGTATTGTAGCGGTCATAAAACGGATCCTGGTAAAGGGAAGTGTCATAATATAACTTATGAGAAGATTCGCTGTTTGTGATCAGGATTACCTTGCAACTATGACCAGCGACCATCTTTACTTCATCCAGTTTCCTAACGCTTTGCAGGATGCTGGTATCTGAATTATAATCGAGGTAATACAATGTGTCGAGGGATTTGAACTTCATATACACCCGTTGCTTTGAAGTAATATAGTATTCATCGCAGGCTGTACTCCTCCTCATATAATTACCATGCTTAACATATACGGTCAGGCGGTTACTGGTAGCCAGCATTCTTGCCATGAGGAAATCTGTGAAGTTGGGCAGTTTGGAGGTCACCTGTACTTTAAAGGTTAGAACGCCTTCGAAGTCTTTGGGTTGGGAAAAAGCACGGGCATTTAGAGTGATCAGGGAGAAGTAAAGAATAATTTTCCTCATAAGTGGCAGCATTTCCCATTTTAGGATATCCAAAGTAAGGAATATATATTAAGATTATTGCTATGCCTTGGCTCTTTCTCTCATACCCATTCCCGAGTTATTTTTTCTTGGTGAAAATGTGGAGCTACGGTTGCTTTGCGGTAATCTTAATTGATAAGGTCTGTTGAATGCTTCCTGAGTTAATTTAAATAGTGAGGCCAGGCGACGTATGATATCTTTAGAAAACCCTTTTTTGTAGTTAATAATATCTGAGATTAAACCCGGGCTAACCTTTAATTTCTTAGCCAGGTCAACAGACCTTAACTGATGGTCTTCCATAATAGATCTTAGTAACTCTACAGGGTCAAGGTCATTAAAGGTGTTATGCTCTTCGTCATATTTTTCAATCAATACAGTGAGGAGGTCAATCAAATCGTTAGTATTACGGTCTTTCTTGCTGGAAAAAACAAGTTCTTCAAGGACATTGCAATACGCGTAGTATTGTTTTTTGGTTTTGATCAGTTTAAACTTAAGAGCTTCCATACAACCAGTTTAATAGATATGTATTATATATTGTTCATTTTTATTACAAAGTTTATCATATTCTGCATGTGTTCCCATCCAGCAGATAAACAGGTGTACTTGTTTATCTCCAAATGCATATTTACAAATCATCCTGTAATTGTTTCCTGCTATATCAAAAATCACCCTGTTGGATCCTTGTCCTAATAAATCGGCCTTTCCAAAATTATCCTGAATGTCTGCCGGATTATTCCAGTCTGCATCTTTGATCCTGGGTAACCATTTTTCCAGTGAAGACCTGCTTTGAACATTCTTTCGGGCAAACTCTTCAATTGTTTTTTTCCTGATCAGATGAATTTTCACATTAAAGGTAGTACAATATTTATAAAAGTTCACGTTTTGTGAACTTTTATAATACATAATAAAACTAGATTTTCATGGGTGTTTTTAGATGGTGAAAACATCAGTTTTTCTATGTTTTTTCCTCTTGGAAACAAGGTGAATTTATCAATGAGAAATGGGGAAATAATTGAGTGATAATAGTTTGATTTTGACCAAAGCGATCCTGACCGTATTTTTGCCCCGGAGAGATGGCAGAGCGGTCTAATGCGGCGGTCTTGAAAACCGTTGACCCAAAAGGTCCGGGGGTTCGAATCCCTCTCTCTCCGCAAGCCCAAAGCAAAGCCCCCGCAGGGGCATTTTTGTTTTGGAGCGTTACTATTGAAATGAAGTAGATCGGGGACTACCTTTAGAGATAAGAATCCAATGTTTTCTTAAGCCCATCCTCAAACCCAATTACATCTCCAAATAATTCGTTCTTCGCAAGATTTTCAAAAATATCTCCCTGTCTTGGATCAACGTAGACTGGCATTTTCTTATATCCGAAGTGCGCTGCCATCAACTTAAACAGGTCGTTGATCGTAATATTCTTTCCATAACCAACATCGTATGTTCCCAATACCGGATTATTGACATGATGAATTATTTGATTCACCAGGTCGCCTACATAAACAAAGTCACGACGCTGCTCTCCCGTGCCTTCAATATGAACGTCCTTGCCCGACTTCATGGCATTTGCAAAAGAAGCAATGACACTTGGTTCAAGGGCACCTTGTCCAAAAACATTACAGGGCCGCAGAATAATGCCGCGACCATCTACTAATGGTTCTGATAGCTTTTTAGTAACCGAATAAGGAGAATCCCCATGAACAGCTGAAGTGCTTATATGGATAAATAACGCCTCAGGTGCCTGCGAAATGAGATGATGAACCCCAAACACATTTGTTTCAAAACATTTCAGTTCATCTCTATAACTCTCCGGTATGGATGAAACAGCGGCCAGGTTGATGATCACCTCATATTTTCCGATCTTTTCTTTACAAATGTCTTTACCCTCTTTAAGGTCTATTACATCGTAACCATTTATCTGTTTGCAAAGATGACTGCCGATAAATCCACGGCCTCCTGTAATCAGTATTTTGTTCATGTTGTGATCTTAAAAAAAATAGGAAGAGATATCGCTTTTTAAGCGGGCAAATATACTTAAAATGGAGTAGTGTAGTCCTTTTCCTCCAACTCTCCCCATGCTCACCACAGCGTGATCGGATCTCCAGGAACAAGAAGTTTGAGGTTACTGTAGCAGAAAAGAGAAACCCGGTATAAAATACCGGGCTCTCCAAACAAAAAAAGAAAACTAAACGTCGCATCAAGAGGTATAATTATTTTTTCATTTTTCATATTTTCAGTTTTATATCTAAAGTTTGGCTGATCAATACCAGTGAATCTTTATTCTCTGCCAGCACATGCAGGATATCGTTCGCCAATAGTTTAGTGGAACCGTTGGGGGCAATAAAAACGTCGTTTCTTTTAATAGCAAGAATGGTAACAGTGGCAGGGATCGCGAGTTCGACAATTCTTTGCCCCACCGCGATTGAACTTTGCGGCAGCCTGATCTCCCGCATTTCTGATTTTATCGAATCAGTGGATTCAAAATCATGACCCGTTCTTCGCCTGGCTTTTGGAGGTATATCCACATGTAAAAGCCTGGCCACAAATGAAAGTGTGGTTCCCTGGAGAAGTACTGAAGTAATGGAAATGATACATACCAGGTTAAAGATCAATTCCGCTTTAGGGATACCGGCAATTAATGGATAGGTGGCAAAAACAATGGGCACTCCACCCCGTAAGCCGACCCAGGATATAAAAAGTTTACTCCGCGTATTTGATTTAAAAAAAGAAAGGCTGATAAATACTCCAAGCGGGCGGGCCACAAAGATCAGGAAGGCCGAAATCAGCAACCCTATCCCTATAAGGGGTACAATACGGGAAGGGAAAATTAACAACCCAAGGGTCAGGAATAAAACGATTTGCATGATCCATGCTTGCCCGTCATAAAACTTTATAAGACTTCTTCTGTGTACCATTTTGCTGTTGCCAATAAATATTCCACAGAGATAAATTGCAAGGAACCCATTGCCCCCGATAGCATGTGTAATGGCATAGGTGAACATGGCAAAGCCAAGCGTAAGAACGGGATATAGCCCTTCGGATTCTAATTGAATCTTGTTGACCAGCCAAACACTGGCCTTACCCATCATATAACCAATGGCTCCACCAATTATAAACTCCTTTAAAAAAGCGGGTATTAGTTCACCTGGATCTGCATGGCCGCTTGTGATCACACCTGTCAACGTAATGGTGAGAAAATATGCCATTGGATCATTACTGCCGCTTTCCAGCTCCAGCACGGGTCGCAGATACCCTTTTAGCCCGATCCCTTTGTTCCGTAAAATGGAAAAAACGGCTGCTGCGTCGGTAGCTGAAACAATTGATCCCAACAGCAAACCTTCCAGGATTGTAAAATCAAAAGCATAATGAACAAATATTCCTACCGAGAAAGCAGTCAGGAAAACACCCAGGGTTGACAGCGCAATGCCCCGCCAGAGCACAGGCCTGATACTTTGCCAATGGGTATCAAGACCACCGGAAAAAAGAATGAAGTTTAAAGCTGTTATTCCTACAAACTGGGCAATACCCGCATTGTCAAAATGAATACCCCCGATACCTTCTGAGCCCGCTAACATGCCCACGATTAAAAAAAATATTAGTGTAGGTACACCTAACCGGGAGGTTGTTTTTCCTGCCAACACGCTGATCAGTAACAATACAGATCCAATCAATAATATATTTCCTGTCTCTATAATCATGCGGGAAGGTTTTACCTACACTAATTATTATTTTAAAATGTTTTAAAGGGCGCCTGCATTTTTGGCTTTTTCTCTTTTTTGGTCCCGTTTATTAATAAACATGAGAAGACCGACAATAAGAGCAATAAAGCCAAGCACAGCAAGGGCTGTGATGATTGTTGACATGAATTACTGGTTTAAGTTTAAAAAAAAACAAGTAAGATGGCCTTTATTAAAGTCATCGATAGGTATGAAATCTCAGTAGCGACTACCAGAAATTATGAGAAGGATAGTTATGAGACAGATAACTTTTAGAATGGAAATAAATTAAAGCGCTGCCACAAGCAGAAAAATACAGACTATAACCTGGAGGCTGTTTAAAAGGTAATTCTCCCCCTCCCGTGTTTTTATTACTTCCCTGGTTGGCCTGTGAAGCACCTGTATTCTGGAACGATATTTCTAT
>DATINK010000276.1:0-1882 GCA_035474355.1 Chitinophagaceae bacterium
TTATTAATTCGTTTACTGATCTCTCCATTGACTTATTCCAGTTACCTGAGCGGGGCAAAAATGAAAGCCTTACGTCCCGAGATCGCCACATTGAAAGCAAAATTCGGAGGTGACCAGCAGGCCATGAGCGTGGAGCAAATGAAATTGTTCCGGGAAGCGGGTGTCAACCCGCTGGGAGGTTGTATCCCGGCCCTCTTGCAGATCCCTATATTCTTTGCACTCTATAGCTTCTTCAATTCCGAAGTGGGATTGCGGGGCGCACATTTTCTCTGGGCCAATGACCTTTCAGCATTTGATGCCGTCATCAAGTTCGGAACCAAAATTCCATTATTAGGAAGCCACCTGAGTTTGTTTACTATAACGGCTGTTATTACCAGTTTCGCGATCTCATTGTACAGCATGAGTATGACGCCGGACCAATCGAACCCGGTGCTCAAATACATGCCTTATATTTTCCCTGTATTCCTGTTGTTCATATTTAACAGGCTGCCTTCAGCCCTTACCTGGTATTATACCGTTTCGAATATCATTACATTGATACTCCAGTACGTGATACAGAATTATATCATCGACCACGATAAGATATTGGCTAAGATCGAACAGAATCGTAAAAAGCCAAAGACCAAATCGAAATGGCAGGAAAGGATGGAGCAGATGCAGGAACAACAGAAGAAGTTAAAGGAAATGAAACAGAAGGGCAGGCGCTGAGAAGGATGCAACTGATGGGCCGATTTGGCACGTCTTTTAATGGTAATCGGGGAGTTAACATTCAAATGAAAAGGATCTCTTATATAGCCAGTTTTTTTGCCGGTTTGCTGTTTTCTGTAACGGCCGGTGCACAAAAGAGATTGACAGAAGCCACCATCTTTTATGATATCGTTGTCAATACCAGTACCACCAGACCCCAGGGTGCTGACCTGCTGGATGGCGCCACCAGCATTATCTACCTGAAAGGAAATGCCAGCCGGTCTGAAATGATCAGTTCATTGGGAACCCAGGCCACGATCATAGACGGCAAAAACGGGGAGGTAACCGTTTTGAAAGATTACGGGGAACAGAAGTACATGATCAAGATGACTCCCGAAAACTGGAAAGAATCAAACAAAAAATATGAAGGCGTAAGTTTCACTTACGAAAATGAATTCAAAATGATCGCTGGTTACAATTGTCAGAAAGCGATCGGAAAATTACTGGATGGCAGCACGTTCACTGTTTATTTTACCCGCGACCTGGCCCCGGTGAATAAAGATTTTCAATACCTCAATAAGAATCTTCCCGGGTTAGCCATGCAATATGAAGCATCCCTGGGAACCCTGATGGTTACTTACACAGCTTCCGGTATCAATTTTAACCCCGTTCCGCAGGCAAAGCTTGACCTGCCTAAATCAGGATACCGTGTCATGACGTATGAAGAGAGTAAAGCTGCAGGGGGACGTTAACCAAATAAATGATTATCTGCGAGTAGCTTGATTAGGATTGAAAGTGATCCTGTCAAGTAATACTTTCTTTTTCAAAGGAAGTACATAAGTCGTGTGACCTTTCTGGTAGCTGATCACCGTTTTTGAACTGACATAATTGTCGCTGTTATCTTTGATCACCTGGTTGCCGCGGAAATTATAACCGGATTTTAATGAGAAGGATCCGTTAGTGTTAGTCGACTTACTGGATAATAAAGAATCGCGTGAACGTGTGGATGAATGTTTGCCATCACCCAATGTTGCAAACGCACCGATAGCGCTAACAGTAACCAGGATAACTATCGCCAGGTTCCTGCCTATGATTCTCGCCAACAGATATAGCTTGGGGTGGGCGCCGCTTAAGCAACCACTCTTTCATCACGTCCAGGCCGCCAATCGAGTCCAGAGACTCCTTTGTGTCGATC
>DATINK010000277.1:0-8305 GCA_035474355.1 Chitinophagaceae bacterium
GTGGCACTGGAAGGCGCTGTCTCACAATTGGCGCGTGCAGAATTGGGGATCAAACTTAAGAAATCAGAGGACGGAGATAAAAAAGATACGAACCTGTACGAAAACCTGAAAAAATTTGAAGACAGGGAAAGAGATCCGATCTCCGGCACCACACCCGGTTCGATACTGAAAGTGGATCTGGACAATTCTCATCCCCTGGCATTCGGTTATCCTGATTATTATTATACACTAAAGATGGATGACAATATATATGAGTTCATGAAAGACGGATGGAATGTCGGTGTGATCAAGAAAGCCAGCCAGGTTTCCGGTTTTGTAGGTGTGAAATTGAAAGACAGGCTGAAAGACGGATTGCTCTTTGGTGTACAGGATATGGGCCGCGGTACCATTACTTACCTGACGGATGATGTGATGTTCAGGAATTTCTGGGAAAATGGAAAGTTAATGTTTTGCAATGCCGTTTTTCTTGTTGGGAACTAGTCATTGAATTATATAAACGGGTCGTCCACATGGCAAACATCTTTTATATTCGCTGAACAAACTGCCGGATGAAGAAATTGATTTTGGGTGTAATCACCCTTTGCCAGCTCTCACAAGTTGTCGGACAATCCCTCCAGAACTGGACCTCAGCCGATATGTACCAGGCCATTCGCAAATTGAATGTGCTGGGTTCGGTACTTTATGTCGCTGCACATCCGGATGATGATAACGCGAGATTGATCGCTTATTTTTCCAAAGAGACATTATACCGGACCGCTTATTTATCATTGACAAGAGGCGATGGAGGACAAAACCTGATCGGCGATGAGCAAGGATTTGAATTAGGGTTGATACGGACACAGGAATTGTTGGCGTCAAGAAAAGTGGATGGAGGTGAGCAGTTTTTTTCAAGAGCGTATGATTTTGGTTATTCCAAAGGCCCGGATGAGACTTTTACTAAATGGGACAAAGAAAAAATGCTGAGTGATGTAGTCTGGGTGATCAGGAAATTTCAACCGGATATCGTCATCACAAGATTTCCAACAACGGGAGAAGGAGGCCATGGACATCATACTGCTTCTGCCATTTTAGCCAATGAAGCTTATGATGCAGCGGCCGATCCCAATCGTTTCCCTGAGCAATTAATATATGTAAAACCCTGGCAGGTCAAAAGAGTGATGTGGAATTCATTTGGTGGCAATAATCAAACCAATACGGATGTGTTTTCCCTGGACGATGGCATTTACAATCCTCTGCTGGGAAAAAGTTATGGGGAAATAGGTGCAGAAAGTCGCAGCCAGAACAAAACCCAGGGAACGGGTTCAACATCTGTCATCGGGCAGGCAAATGAATTTTTCAGAACAACAAAAGGAGGGGCTCCGGCAAAAGACCTGATGGATGGAGTGGATGTTACATGGAAAAGAGTAAAAGGCGCTGAGGAAATAGAAAAAATAGTTGCTGACCTTACCAATTCATTTGATTTTTTGCATCCTGTGAATTCTGTAAAAGGACTGGTGAAATTGTACCAGGCATTGCAACAATTACCAGATGGTTATTGGAAAGCACAAAAAATAAAAGAAACAAAACAACTGATCGAACAATGCAGCGGGTTATTTATTACCGCTACATCGCCTCAGCAATTTGCTGTGCAATCAGATTCTGTCCGCATTAATTTTTTGGTGAATAACCGGCTTGGAGTAAATATTGCATTAAAAAAAGTGCAGATGGATGCTTTTGATTCTTCTTTCAACCAGGCATTGGCTAAAAATGTAAATATGAATTTTGGGAAAACATTATCTGTTCCCGACTCCAAGCCGATCACACAACCTTATTGGCTGGCCAATAAAATGGAAGAGGGATATTTTAATGTGAATGATCAATTGAAAATAGGACAAGCAGATATTGATCCGGCGTATATCGCTACCGTGACTTTGAATATTGAAGGGCAGGATATCGATTTTGAGAAACCTGTAAAGTATAAATTCACAGACCCGGTGAGGGGAGAAACTTACTGGCCGGTAGTAGTGATCCCTTCCTATTCATTAAGGGTACTCCCGGAACTGGTACTTATCAATAATAGTGGAAGTAGTGAAAAATTTAAGAGTCACTATGAAATGATATTTACATCTTATAAAACAAACAATTTAGTTTGGCCAACCGACGATCATTTTTTAAAAGACACATCGAAAAACAATAAGCCGGCGACTAAACTTACAATGAATAAAGAGACTAAAATGATACCCGTCGATGCCAGGTATGATGTACCTCCTGGTTACGATCCAAAGGACCCGGCAAAGGCTATGATTGATTTGCCTAACGAGACATATAATTTTTTTGATTGGGTAACTAAAAGACCTTTACATGATCTCTTAAAGATTACATACGATCATATTCCCAGCATCGTTTATTTCAAACCGGCAAAAGTTGATATTAAAGATGTGCGGTGTTCGATCTATAATAAAAAGATCGGCTACATAGTTGGCGCTGGCGATAAAATACCCGAGATATTGGAGCAAATGGGGTATGAAGTAAACAGGCTGAATGAAAAAGAGATCTCAAGGAATGACCTGAGTAAGTTTGATGCAATCATTGCAGGAGTAAGAGCTTATAATACTATTGATTGGCTCCCTAAATATGCCGACAAGATCAACACGTATGTTGAAAATGGTGGCAATTTCATTGTTCAATATAACAATACACAATTCAGAAATAATCAGCAGCCCAGGATCGGACCTTACAATTTCACTATCTCAGGCAAAAGAGTGACTGATGAAAATGCAACAGTCAATTTCTTAAAACCAGATCACCCGGTAATGAATTTCCCCAATAAGATAACCCAGGAGGATTTTAAGAACTGGATCCAGGAAAGAAGCATTTATCATGCATCTAATTTCGACAGGAATAATTTTGAAACCATCTTTTCAATGCATGACCCGGGCGAAGCTGATGATGACGGCAGCCTGATCATTGCCAAATACGGCAAGGGTGTGTTTGTTTATACGGGCCTCGTTTTTTTCAGGGAACTTCCCGCTGGTATTCCGGGCGCTTACCGCTTATTGGCTAATATCATCGCCCTGAACAGGAAAAAGGCATTCTAACCATATATTTATACAGAACTACCCGATTGATCCATGAGTAATGAGCGAAAACCAGACCTGCGCCGGGGGGAAATGGCTTTTATTTTTGCGATTGTACTAGGTTTGATCCTGGGTATCCTGATCAAAAAAGTACGTATTGGCATCCTGATCGGGGTCATCCTGGGAGTACTCATTATCATGACCGGGTGGACGCGCACCACGCGTAAATAAACATGAAGGAAACGGATAACGATAAGGCGCCCCTCTTCAAAAACTGGAACTACTGGTATGTACTGGTCATTGGTTTCCTGATCGTATTGATCATACTGTTTAGTCTTTTCACCAAACAATTTGCATGAGCCAGCTAGATTGGATAGTCCTTATTGTAACCCTGCTGGCTATTATTACCTATGGCTTGTACAAAAGCCGTACGACGCATAACCTGGACGGGTATTTTTTATCAAACCGCAGTATGCCCTGGGGCCTGGTATTGTTAAGTATCATGGGTACCCAGGCAAGCGCTATTACTTTTCTTTCTGCACCCGGTCAGGCCTATACAGATGGGATGCGTTTTGTACAGTATTATTTTGGCCAGCCTCTCGCACTGGTAGTTGTCTGTATTGTCTTTGTTCCGATTTTTCGTAAGCTAAAAGTTTATACAGCTTATGAATTCCTGGAAAACCGGTTTGATAATAAAACGAGATCATTGACCTCTTTTCTTTTTTTAATGCAAAGAGGATTGTCAACCGGTATCAGCGTTTTTGCTCCATCTATTATTCTTTCCTCTTTATTTGGCTGGAATATTTATTACACCAATATCCTGATGGGTGGGTTGCTGATCATTTATACAATGAGCGGAGGCGCCAAAGCGGTAGCTTATACACAACAGTTACAATTGATCATCATTTTTATCGGGATGTTCCTTGCAGCTTATATGGTGGTGAATATGTTACCGAAAAATGTAAGTTTCGTCGATGCGTTGAAGGTAAGTGGTAAAATGGGTAAACTGAATGTGATTACGACTGGGTTTGAGAACGGAAAATTTAATTGGAGTGACCAGTATAATTTATTGAGCGGTTTGATTGGCGGGTTTTTCCTGGGCCTGTCTTATTTTGGTGCCGATCAATCCCAGGTGGGTCGTTATCTTACAGCCCGTTCGTTGAAGCAAAGCCGTATGGGGTTGTTGATGCATGGCCTTGTAAAAGTACCCATGCAATTCCTGATACTGCTGATTGGTGCATTGGTCTTTACATTTTACCAGTTTAACAAAGCGCCGATCTTTTTTAATGATGTGCAGATAAAAAAAATAGAGAGATCGGTTTACAAAGATTCATTTGCTGTAGTGCAGCAGCAATACAATGCTATTGCTTTGCAAAAAGAAAATACCATTGTGGCTTATTCACTGGCGGCAGACCAAAAAAACGAATCGCTTCAGGCGCAAAAACTGAATGAGTTAAAAATGCTGCAGTCAGGTTCTGATAGTTTGCGGAAAAAAGTAAAACGATGGATAGCCACGAAAGAAGTAAAGGGAGATAATAATGATACTAATTATATTTTTTTACGGTTTGTAGTAGATTATTTGCCTGTTGGACTGGTAGGATTGCTGATCGCTATTATCTTCCTGGCGTCCTGGGGCAGTATTGCAGCAGCTATTAATTCACTTGCATCTTGTTCGATGGTGGATTTTCACCGGCGTTTTACCAAAAAGAAAGAGAGTGGCGAAAATGAATATAAATTATCAAAATGGTACACGCTTGGCTGGGGCATTTTTTGTATCATAGTCGCCATGTTCACATATAATATCGGCAATAGCCTGATCGAAGCAGTAAATGTACTGGGATCACTTTTTTATGGTGTGATACTGGGTGTTTTTCTGGTGGCTTTCTTTATGAAGAGAATTAAAAGCGGGCATGTTGTTTTCTGGGCAGCCGTTTTAGCAGAACTACTGGTATTGACAGTTTTTATCCTGACCAAAACAGGTGTTTTTAAAATGGGTTTTCTCTGGTTAAATCCCATTGGCGCCTTTGGCGTGATATTCTTTAGTTCTCTTCTTGATAAAATAATTCCACAAAAACAAAAGCCCAGCCCCCTCTAAATTCCCCCTCCTTTGGAGGGGGTTAGGGGGAGGTCTATTTATTAAGTTCAGCCAACAATTTCTCATTCAACTTCACATAGTCCTGGTTATTTTCCTTTGTTGCCAGGTCCTTTGATTTCTGTGCTGCGAGCTTTGCCTCATCTTTCTTACCCAGTTTAGCCAGGCAATTGGCCCGTTGGTGATGCATCCAGAATGCGGTTGGATTTTGTTCCACCGCTTTATCAAACCATGCCAGGGCCTGGTTCAGGTCTTTGCCAGTCTCCATATAATACATAGCTGCATTGAAATAAGGGCGATTGTCCTTGTTCATTTGCTGGTCGATCTGGGCCATGACTTTACTCTCCACATCTGTTGCGATGGGGATATTGACCGCTGTATTTTCCCATTGCACCCTTAATTCACAAGTATTAGGCGTGACATTTACAAATTGCATGGTAAATGTCTCGATCGACATTTCCGTTTTGGAAGTACTTACTGTTAAATGAGCCACATCTTCTTCGGGTTTATAACCATCGATGCCCCAATTAGTGATTCCTTTATTGATAATGATCTCCCATTCTTTTTCACTGGGAATTGTATATAAAACATAATCGCCGGCTTTTACTGTTTGGGTACCCAGGGTTACATCATCTGCGAACTTAATACGGGTAGCTGCGTTGGCCCCCGTGCGCCAGAGTTTTCCCCAGGGAACCAGGTCGCCGAAAACTTTACGGTTCTTCATACCCGGGCGGGAATAGGTCAGTTCAATGGAAGAGAGCCCGAAATCCTGTTTGATCGTTTGCGTAGGGCTGGGAGCAGGGGTTTTTAACTGTGCATCGGCGCTGCTTACAAACAAAATGGCAGCTGCGGCAAAAAGTATCTTTCTCATGTGCTTAGATTTTGAAAAGCAAAGGTAAGGTTGCAGGAGATAATTGAGAACAAATTTCGGGATACTAATGCGAAGATGAGAAGGGAACGGTTACAGATCCGCGTCCTTTTTTCCCTTTACGTTTCCATTTCGGCCCTTCTTTGACGAGGCGGATCGCTTCTTCATCACACTTTGTACAAAGTGATTTTTCGACCTTGAAATGTATGGGCTCGCCTTTTTTGGTGACTTCAAAAGATATTTCCACTTCGCCTTCTTTGTCTTTGATCTCCGAAGGGACCTGGAGATTATTGAGAATATAAGTGTCATAGTTTGACCAACCGTCTGCGGGTTCCGATTCTTCTACCGTGATCACCGGTTCAAATGCACGCCGCGTGGTATTTCTTTTGGTTTGATCCAATACCCTTGGACTGATGCTCAGGTCCTCTTTCATGTATACCTGGTTATTGACGGCGCCGTTCCGCAGTTGCAAATTGGTTTCATTGTAACCCAATGAACGAACCTGGACATTCAATACTGAATCCGGGGAAGAAAGATTAAAATAACCTCTTGCATCGGCATAGGTCCCCACGCTATCCGATGTATTGAGCACGTTGGCAAATGGAAGAGGGTTATTATTCACGTCAGTCACACGGCCATTGAAAAGATTATTTCTTTGTGCCAATTGCCTGTTGGAAATAAGGCCCTGGTTATTTCGGGCTACTTCCGTACTGCCAGCTGCTTTTTCAAATTTATCTTTAACACCGTCTTCATCTGCATCCTTTACCGGCTCTTTAGTATCATGCTGGAAAACAGTTGCCACCTCCTTTTTAAGAGCTTTATCATCTTTTACTTCACGGGATCTCAGCGGGGAAATCACAACAGGAGCGACTGCTGGCGGCTTCGAAGCATTGGTTACAACTACTTCATTCAAATCTCCTTTTGAAGTAATGCCTGATGATAATGAATCTGTACGAATGGCGGTGGTTACTTTATCTGTATTATAAAATGTAACCAGTCCGTTATTCTCCGTTTTAATCCCAGGTTTAGGATTTTCAATATCCTTTTTTATTTCCTTATCCGTACCGGTAACTGTCAGGTAATTTTTATTTGAGTCTATTGCCTGTGGGACCTGTTTATTTGTTTCTTCCACTTTTGCGATGGGCTCTTTTGCCCCCTTATTTTTAAATCCTAATTGGTAAACCAAAAGACCTCCACCCAGTAAGAAGACAATAATAGCGGCAGCTCTCAGCCAGGGAAAAGATCTCGATGAACCGGCCAATGCGATCACTTTATCATCCCCGGTGCGCCTGGCCAGTCTTGCTTTCAATTCATTGATATCTGTTGCAATGTTTACACCCGGGACGGCATATCCTTCCAATGCATCGGCGAGAAAGGGATCATCCATCGCTGCTTTTTCAAAAGCGTGCCTTTCTGAAGCCGATAGCTCGCCCTTATGATAGCGGTCGATCATTGCGGCTGAATAGAGAATATGGTTATTTGTGTCTGCCAATTTGAGTACAAAATTAAATATGACCTGGTTTTTCGGGTTCTGTTTTTCCGGCCCTGGATTCCATACAGATCTTCAGGTTCCTCCTTCCGTTCTGGATAAAACTCCTGACCTGGTTCCATTCCAGCCCGGTTATTTCAACGATCTCATTATAACATTTCCCTTCCAGGTAAAAGAGCCTGATCGCCTGTTGCTGTTCCTTGGGTAAGGTCCCCAAACAGTATTCCAGTTTATTCAGGGTTTCCTCATTTTCAAAGACACCATTCAGATGCACGTTTTCCTCGCTTTGCACAAAATCCCCTTTAAATTCAACGGTTTTAAGGTTTTTAGGGGTTCGTAATTGCATCAGGCAGTGATTTTTAGCTACCTGGTGCAGCCAGCCCTTGAAGTTTTCCACTTCGTGCTTTTTCAACTTGACCACCAATTCCTCGAATACCTGCATGACCCCATCTTTGGCGGCCTCGGGTTCCTTATAATATTTAAGGCATACCCCATAAACAAGCTCCATATAACGCTGGTATAATTCCCCAAGCACATGAAGATCTCCCGATTCCCTGTACTGTTTAACGAGTTCTGAATCGGTAAGTGATGGCCGGGTTATGGTCCTGATGAAAGACACTGTTCTAAAAATAGTGAATAATCAATTTATCAGTTTGTTAAAGCGGGCCGGGTAACTGTTCCTTCAATAATATAAACCCGGTTTGTGCAATTTTCCAGGAACCTGCATCTCAGGGATTAAACAAAGTTTATGAAACGTGTATTCCTGCTTCTCGCCCCCGCTCTTTTTATTATGATCGCAT
>DATINK010000278.1:0-4916 GCA_035474355.1 Chitinophagaceae bacterium
AACGAAATCAATATGACTAACCGGACATTTACCATGATCAAGCCCGACGCCATGAAAAATGGACATGCCGGGGCGATCATTGACCGAATCATTAAAGAAGGATTTTCAATTACGGCGCTTAAGATGCTGAAACTCACGCAAGAGAAAGCCGGGGAATTCTATGCAGTTCACAAAGGAAGGCCCTTTTATGATGAACTGGTCCAATTTATGAGCAGCGGCCCGGTCATCGCCGCTATCCTCGAAAAAGAAAATGCCGTTGTGGCTTTCAGAAAATTAATTGGCGCCACCGATCCTGCCAAAGCCGATGCGGGAACGATCCGCAAATTATTCGCGACTTCAGTTGGGGAAAATGCTGTTCACGGAAGCGATAGCGATGAAAATGCGAAAATTGAATCGGATTTCATGTTCTCGGCACTGGAATTAAGTTGACGGAGTTTTAGTATATTACTATTACTCAAACCATCTTAACATGAGAAAAAGGCCACTTTTTTTCATCTGCCTGTTTTTCACTTTACCCCTATTCCTTTCCGCACAACTGAGATTCCCTGAATTTGGAATATATACCGGCGAGGAATTAATGCTTACAAATTGCCCCTTCGACAAAGAAGCCGATGCGATCGTCCTGCTTGACCAGGCCATTTCTAATTATGACGACGAATACCAACTCATCACAACCCGGAGGATCCGGATCAAGATCCTGCATCAGAGAGGCCTTGACAAAGGCAATATCAATATCAGGTTTTATGCAAGGAAGAAATTCGAAACGATCAGGGATATCAAAGCGATGACCTATAATACTGATGATGGCACCAACCTGATGGTTACAAAGAACATGATCTTTACAGAAAAGCTGAATGATTATTATTCCACTATGAAATTCGCGATGCCCGCTGTCAGGGTCGGCAGTATCATCGAATATGAATACACGAGTGTGATGGAAAATTATGGAGGACTGGATGAATGGGTCTTTCAATCTGAGCTTCCTACGATCAAAAGTTGTTACGAACTGCAGATGGTCCCCAATTACGATTTTTCATACGTGGTCAGTAAATCAAAATTGTATCCGATCATTATCAGGCCCGATAACCAGGCTGGCAATATCTATTATGAAATGAATAACATTCCCGGTCTTCGTTACGAACCTTATATGGATGCACCGAGGGATTACTTGCAGAAAGTGGAATTCCAGTTTTCCGGGTATAACAGGACTGTCAGGAACACAGGTTATACAACCGAAACAGAGCGGGAAGGCGTCAATGAAACCTGGAAAGATATTGTTAAGAACCTGAGCTCAAATAAAGAACTGGGCGGAACCACTAAGACAAATTTGTCCATCCCGGCAGAACTAAAAACTATGGTTGAAGGGGAAGTGAAAAACCGGGAAAAGATCCGCCTGCTGTTCAATTATGTCCGGGACAATTTTATCTGGAACCACATCAACAGCAAATCCGTTACAGCCGGACTTAAGAAAGTATGGGAAAACAAGACAGGCACTTCGGGCGAGATCAACCTGTTGCTGGTTTGCCTGCTGCAGTCTTTCAAATTGGATGCGTGGCCGTTGCTGGCTGCAGAGAGAGATTACGGAAAAGTTTTTCCTGAATACCCGCTGATCGACCGGTTCAATACGACAGTTGCTTATGTAAACGATAATGGAACTGTATATATTCTTGATGCAACATTAAAACACCTCCCCTTTGGGCTGGTGCCATACCCTTTATTGAATACCTATGCCTTATTGCTGGATTCCAAATCAGATGCGCCTGTCCTGATCCAGAACAAGTCGGCGGATTTCAGGAATTCAGCGATTGTAAAGATGACAATTGGACCGGAAGGCAACATCAATGGCAATGCAGAAATAAAAAGCGAGTATTATGCCAAAGAATTTTTTATCAATGCAATAAAAAGGGATGAAAAAAAATACATCGGGGAATATATCACAGCCGGGAGAGAAGGTTTTATAACAGAATCCTTTTCCTACGATTACCCGGGGCCGGATACCGGAAGTTTGCAGGAACATGTTAAGTTTTCATCGCCTATAGATAAAAGCGGCGGTTTTTTAATTTTTAACTATAACGTATTTACAGGCCTTACCAGGAACCTGTTCGTTTCTGATGTTCGCTTCACCAATGTGAATTTCGGCTACCCGCAATTTATTTCCTGCCGGCAATTCATCGATCTTCCTGCCGGCAGCAGTATGGAGAAGCTACCTCCGGATACGGCAATATTTTCACCCGCGAAAGATATTTCTATATCAAGAGCGATCTCGGTAAATGGGAATCAATTGGAAATATTAATGCAATTCCGGCAAACGGTAACGCTGGTACTTAATTCAGATTACCCCACGTTAAAAGGATTTTACAAAAAAATGGTGGACATGCTGAATGAACCAGTAGTTATCAAGATCGGGAAGTAACCTGATCGATGAGGAATTCGTACTTCGTAGTTCGTACTTACTTTAGATTTCTTTTGTCTTCGTAAGTTTATTCTCAACAGGTGTGACTTTATAACCTTCTTTACGCAGGAGATTGATCAATCCCTTTTCGCCAGGCAAATGACCTGCACCCACGGCAACAACCAACGATTTTTTGAGAAGAAGCTTTTTCAGTTTTATAACCCAGTTCTGGTTACGGTGATAAAGCAGGATATCCGTAAAGCCTGACATCCCAGCATCTGATGCCACCATGATCTTTTCCAATTTATCCAGGTCCTGCTTCTTGTAAGCATCCATCAATTCATCCATTTCCTTGTTATCATCTTCGCCTTTGGCAGCCGCATCAATGTATTTCAACAATTGTTGCGCCTGTAATTTATAAGGAATGCTGTCCAGCACACCCGCCTGGTATGCCATCGTCTCCAGCCCGTTGATACCTACCCCGCCATCTTTCGCAACGCCCATGATCTCCTGTTCCATCATCACCGTATTATCACAGGGTGAAGTTCCTTCAGATAACAGCGATGCTGCCATGATCGGTTGAAATGTTTCCAGCATGGAAAAAGGGATCATACTCTCACTTTTTTCAAAATATTCTTTCACCCGGGCATAATCCTTTGGGTCGAGCAAGTCTTCTAATGTAGTATCCCCTTTCATCTTCATGCCGCCAAGTGCGCCAAATATCTCCATTAGATTATCCAGGTTAACTTCCAGGTAAACTTCATCTGCGTTATTAATAGCTTTTTTAAAATTGGGGCTGATCACGGCATCATCAGCACATAGCATGTGAATGGTGCCATACAGATAGGAAGGTTTAGCAAGGCCGTTGCCGCTGATCTTCCATAAAAGCGTGTTCGATTCTTTGGAATTCTGTGCCATCCCGGCAAGGCCCGTAATGCAAAGAATAACCAAGGCACTGAATCTTTTCATCCTTTGTAATTTCATGCAAATTACTAAGTTAACGGCTAGCGAAAAAAATACCATTTTATAAGCATGTCATATTAACAGGTATTTAGTAACTTGAAAGGAGTAATCCTTCTTCTAAACTACCGGATAACATGAGAAAGCTTATCACCGTCCTGGTCGGCCTGGTATCTGTGTTGGCCGTCCATTCCCAGCAAAAAGACCCTCCTACCAATTTTGGTAAAGTCACGCTTGATGAACTTAAGCTAAAAGAATGCGATTTTGAAAAAACGGCCGGGGCAATGGTATTGTTCGATGTCGCAGAAGCCTATGGAAGCTTTAATATCGTTCAAAACCAAACGAATCCCGTCCAATTGTCTTCAGAAGTGGAAAGGCATGTCCGGATCAAGATCTTCAATGAAAAAGGATTCCGGAATGCAGACGTCCATATTATTTTCTGGAACCAGGACCAGGAGATAAAGAACCTGGAGGCACAGACCTATAACCTCGATGAATCCGGAAAGATCGTGATCACGAAACTGGAAAAAAAACTCGTCTATGAAAGAAAACTGGTCAATAAATTTATTTCAGAACAATCCTTCACTTTCCCCGACCTGAGAGACGGGACTGTTATCGAGTACAAGTATAAGATCTGGAATAAAAATTTCGGCATCCAGAACAGGTGGAATTTCCAGGGCCCCATACCTGTTAAATTCGGCAGGTTCGAGATCAATTTCCCGGAAGAGTTTGTCGTTACAGTGATACCTAAATGCAGCCTGCCCCTTTACCAGGGCTCCCGGGTAAAAGATAACAGGACGATCGAATCTTATGTCATGGAAAATGTTCCCTCGCTGAACCCCGAACCTTTTATGACAACCCCGGATGATTATTTGCAACACGTGGAGCCCAATATTGTTGCCCTCAATTACCAGGGCATGCATACCAATACCATTGTTCCCTGGATAGCGATGATCCGTGAACTGGTACGGGATGAAGATTTTGGGGGTCAGCTTAAAAAAGATATACCGCGAATTGAAGAACTGGAGATGCAGTTGAAAAAACTTTCCGATCCCTATCAAAAAATGACCACCATTTATTATTATGTCCGGTCAAACATGACCTGGGATGGCATCAATACCATCTGGGCACCGAAAGGGATCAAGGAAGCTTGGAAGGATAAAAAAGGAACTGCTGGTGAGATCAACCTGATCTTGGTCAATCTTCTCAAAGATGCGGGAATCAACGCCCACGCGGTACTCGTCAGCACAAAAGACAACGGAAAGATCAATGCAGTGGTCGCGGACATGCGTCAATTCAATAAAGTGATGGCCTATGTGACCCTGGGCGAAAATATTTACATACTGGATGGTACGGATAAATTCACCCCGCCGACACTCATACCCCTGGATGTCAGTAATACACAAGGACTGTTGATCGCCGATATCCAGACTTTTGCCTGGGGATGGAAAAAACTCTGGAACCAGCAACAAAGGTTTAAGAATTATGCCCTCTTAAAAGCAAGTATTAATGAGAAAGATGAATTGACCGGTACGGTAAAGATCACCAGTATGGACTATGCGCG
>DATINK010000279.1:0-7252 GCA_035474355.1 Chitinophagaceae bacterium
TCACCTCCGCTTCGGGTCTAGCACCAGCACCTAAACGCCCATTTCGGACACGCTTTCGCTTCGCCTACACCCCTGAGGGGCTTAGACTTGGCACTGACACTAACTCGCAGACTCATTAAGCAAAACTTTCCAAAGAACCCGCTGATATTCGAACCTCCGGCTGAAGTCTGGTCGATCATGAATTTCAATTCTCTTTCCGGTTTGGGTGTTTTGGAAATAAGATTGACCAACCCTGCTATGGCACCCCCTCCATATAAAGTAGAAGCAGATCCTTTGATCACTTCAAACTGCTGAAGATCCAACGGAGGTGTTTGCAACAAGCCCAATCCACTGCTGAAACCGGTATATAAAGGAAATCCATCTCTCAGTATTTGGGTATAACGTCCATCCAACCCCTGGATCCTTATCGAAGCGTTAGCAGAAAGCGCGGAGGTTTGTTGAGTTTGTATACCCGTACTTTCATTCAGTACCATTCGTATATCCCCGGGTTTCATGTTTGCCTTTTCATCCAATTCTTCTCCTGCCACAAATTCTATCCGTGTAGGTATATCCCTGAATGTTCTTGAACTCCGGGTGGAACGCAGGACAATAGCTTCTTCTTCGTCATCTTCTTCCATGGCGATCCTGATCGTATCTCCTGGAAATGGGATGGACAGATTGAATTCCTTTTCGATAAATCCTGTATAGCTAATGATCAGATGAAATCTACCGGGCCGGAGGCTGGCGTAAGCGATGCCATTGCTGTCTGCCACCAGAGTTTTCTGAATATTTTTAATTTGGATGGTAGCAGCAGGCAATGTCTCCCCTGAGTCCGCCTTTGTAACTTTTATATATACTCCTTGCTGCCCCTGTGATGACAATGTCAACAGCAGGGTCACAATAAATAATAAAAACTTGTTCATTGTATGAATAAGGTTAAGAATAAATAAAGATGTTGATAGGATTGTATGCTTAACCTATTTTCGGGGGTTGCCAGAACTCAAGATGGACGGAGGTAAGTTTGCAAGAATGAAAATCCTGGTAGGCAATGGATGCCTGGTATGAAAGTCCGGCTTCTATACTGTGTTCAACTACAATAGACACTACACATCCACATTCGCAATTGAAAAAGGGGGAGCAATTATTGCAATGATGATCATTGTCTTCGTGACCTGAACTTTGTCCTGCTTTTGCGATCTCATCTATACAGCCGCCCGGCTCGCAACAGGGAACAGCACCCATGAAGAGAAAATAAATGGCAAGTATAAAAGCAGTTGTCTTCATTAATTTATCGCAGCAGCAATTCGCAGGGCTTTAACCCGGTGTGTTTCTTGAATGCTGTTGAAAAATGGGATATGGAAGAATAACCCAGCATCACAGAGACTTCCGTTACGCTTAACCCTTTTTCATAGAGTAAATATTTAGCGTGTTCCATTCGCTGGCTCTGGTAAAAATCAAATATGGTGGTGCCGAACATTTCTTTGAACCCTTTTTTCAGGTAACATTCATTGATGGCCACTTTACGGCTCAATTCCTTTATCGTGATGGGTTCACCGATCTGTTGTATAAGGATTTCTCTTGCCAGGATGATCTTTTCCCGGTCCGCCTCATTGGCCAGGAACTTGCAATTCACCACATCGATCTCTTTTTCGCCCAGCATGCAGTCCATGGTATACAGGAGCAGCATCTGGGTTTGGGCATTTATATAAATATTGGCGAGGTTGCCGGTATAAGTATGATTGAGTAATGCCTCCAGCACCATCCTGGTCTTTCCGCAAAGCGGCAGGATCTTGCTGAATGAAAAAAGGTGTTTAAAATTCAGGATATCATCTGTCAGCATTGCATTCCCTTTCCTGGGTTTCACAAATTGGGATAACTGCATCGGAGAAAAACGAAAACTGACCTCATCCACACTGTCGACGCGTTCACTGCAGTGGGGCGACTCGCCCAACTGGCACATATCGCATTCCGTATCCTTTTTCCTGCAATACACATTCCCGCTCAGGCAAAACTTCAATTCCAGGTATTGTTTAGCGGGACTGGTTCTTTCATAATGATAGACCATCATGCCCATGTCTTCAATGGACCATTGCGATTCGCGGCGGTAGCGTCGTATGCTATATTGTACGGAACCTGGGATCTGCTGGTCCTTTTTTTGCAGTAAAACAAGCTGTTCCTGCATCAAAGGTTGATAGGCCAATGTGAGTATATCCGGTGGATTATGCATAAAGCAATAACAAATTTACAATCGGATGGTTGATTTTCCCGGTTAACCAAGGTCGAAAGACCTGAATGCCTGACTTTTAACAGACTATATCAAAAAAAATTCCTTTCTTAACTGCAACAATTAACTTTGCCGCGCCCCCCGCAAACCAGGGAGGCTTTTTTATCATTTATCCATGATTCACCCTCACGCCTATATTCATCCGAATGCTAAGCTGGCAACCAATGTAAAAGTGGATCCTTTTTCAGTGATCCACCAGGACGTTGAGATCGACAGCGGTACCTGGATCGGCTCCAACGTGACGATCATGGAAGGTGCACGAATCGGGAAAAACTGCCGGATCTTTCCAGGTGCAGTCATAGCAGCGATCCCCCAGGACCTGAAATTCCAGGGTGAATATTCCAACGTGTTCATTGGTGACGGAACTACGATCCGCGAATTTGTTACGGTGAACCGGGGAACGAAGGATCGGGATAAAACGGTGATCGGGAAGAATTGCCTGATCATGGCTTATTGTCATTTTGCACACGACTGTTTAGTAGGTGATAATTGTATTATGAGTAATAATACACAGGTAGCCGGGCATGTCACGATCGGTGAATGGGCCATCATCGGGGGTATGTGTGCCGTTCACCAGTTTGTAAATGTGGGCAGGCATTCTTTTCTCAGTGGCGGATCACTGGTGGGCAAGGATGTTCCTCCTTATATCAAAGCCGCGCGAAACCCGCTTTCTTATGCAGGTGTTAATTCCATCGGGTTGAAAAGACGGGGTTTTACAATCGATAAGATCAACCATATACTCGATATCTATCGCATTATATATAATAAAGGATTGAATACCTCCCAGGCAATAGAGTTTCTCGAAGAAGAGTTTCCAGCTACCGATGAAAGGGACGAGATCGTTACCTTTGTCCACGAATCTCAAAGAGGGATCATCAAACGCTTCACCAAAAACAGTGTGGATGAAGATATCGCTGACTGATGCCGGTAAACGGTTCAACCGCGACTGGATCTTCCGACACCTGGATTTCACATTCGAACAAGGCCGCTCTTATGCTATCACGGGACCCAATGGTTCCGGAAAAAGCACATTATTACAAGTGATCGCAGGTGCTTTGCAGGTCAGCGAAGGGCAATGTCGCTGGTCGATCAGCGAAGGATCATGGGTGGAAGAACCTTATCCATACATTTCTATTTGCACGCCTTATCTTGAACTGGTCGAAGAAATGAACTTACAGGAGTTTCTCCATTTTCATAATGGCTTTAAAAAGTTTTTGCCGGGGATGGATACAACTGCCATTATTAAACGCATGGGCCTGGAAGAAGCCGGCCACAAACAGATCAGGAATTTTTCTTCGGGCATGAAACAACGTGTCAAACTTGCACAAGCCATTTTTTCCGATGTGCCGGCCGTTTTCCTGGATGAACCTTGTACGAATCTTGATACTTCAGGTATTGACCTCTACCAGCAACTTTTAAATGATCATTGCAGGGATCGTTTACTGGTGGTAAGCAGTAATGATGAAGTGGAATATCGTTATTGTAAGGAACAAATCAATATTGTGGATTATAAACCCCCAACCCCCTAGCCCCCTAAAGGGGGTAATGAGTCATTTATTCATATGAATTGAAAAAGAATTGCCCCCTTTAGGGGGTTGGGGGGTGCAAGAATTGCTTTTCGTCTTACAAATTTGTCCTCATATCATCTATAAGTTGCATATAGTCTAAAACCCGGTTCACCCAGCGCTTCGCATGCTTTTATTATAGTTGCTTTGCTAAAAAACAGCCATGAAAAAAACATTATTAGTCCTGTTCACTGTACTGGCAGGTAGTGCAGCCATTTCTCAACCCGTCCTGAAGGATACCAATTATAATTTCAGGCTTACTTCGGTTGCATGGATGCCGGATGGAAAGTCGCTGTTATTTTCTATGGTTAAATTTCATAAAACCAACCGGCAGGCGCCTTTTTATTCAAGGGTCTATCAATATGACCTGCAATCAAAACAGTTATCAGTATTGCTTGAGAACGGTGGCAACCTGGCACCTTCACCGGATGGAAAACAGATCGCTTATATGAAACGTGACGATCCCAAAAGATCGGCCATCCTCATTTACAATGTCGCATCAAAACAGGAAAGGGTCATTGAACCGGATACGATGAAAAAGAATTCGCTGAGCTGGTCGCCGGATGGAAAAAGCCTGCTGTATAATATTTCTTATAATGGGGTCAACCAATTTGCAACGATCGACATTTGCGTACTTGACCTGGCCACTGAAAAAGTGAAACAGGTTACGCAAAGTGCTCCTCATAAAAGTTATACCCCGGTCTGGAGTCCCGATAGCCGGAAGATCGTCTACTATCTTGAAAAAGGAGATGGCCGCGACCAGATATGGCTAACGGATGCAGATGGTTCATTTCATAAGAACCTGACAAATGATACTACCACACTTAATTACTATCCTTCCTGGATCGATGATCAAACGATCATTTATACCCAGGATCCCGAATCCATCATGACTATGAATATCGATGGAAGCAACCGGCGAAAGCTTGAAGGGATCAAATCATCACAGGTTAAATTCAATCCGGCTACAAAGAAGCTGGCTTATCTCGCTCCCGATCCGGAGAAAAAAATAATCATTTTCGACTGGCAAACAAAAAAATCCAGTGTAGTGCTGGATGAATCTGTGTTCGATAACTTGTTTTGGTGACCCGCCCCCTAGCGTTGGCTGGCGATCAATAAGTTCAGATCGGTGTATTTGAGGTCGAATCGCTGGCTGAGATAAAAATTGGTAAGCGCTCCTTTGAATAAATAGATCCCATTACGCAAATGGATCTTATGCCATAACAGGTTTTCAAATCCGCCTTCTTCTCCTGCTTCGAGTAATAATGGCATCAGTACGTTGCTGATAGCCTGGGATGCTGTTCTTGCAAAACCTGAAGGAATATTGGGGACACAATAATGAATGATACCATATTTTAAAAAGATCGGGTGTTCATGACTGGTGATCTCCGAAGTTTCAAAACATCCGCCCCGGTCGATGCTAACATCGATGATCACAGAGCCCGCCCGCATATTACTTACCATTTCTTCCGTTACTACCAGGGGCGTTCTGCCGGTTTCAGATCCCAATGCACCCACTGCCACCTCGCAGGTTTTTAATTGCTTTGATAACATCCGGGGTTCAAGTACAGATGTCCATAATCGATGGCCGATATTATTCTGCAGGCGTTTTAACCTGTATACGCTATTGTCAAAAACTTTTACGGATGCCCCGAGTGCCAGGGCGGCCCTGGCTGCATATTCCCCCACAATACCTGCCCCGATGATGATGACTTTGGTGGGCGCAATACCGGAAATACCTCCTAACAAAACACCTTTTCCATGATTGAAGGAGCTCAGGTATTGAGCGGCGATCAGCATCACGGCACTTCCTGCGATCTCGCTCATGCTGCGGACAATGGGATATGAATCGCTGTCGTCTTTGAGATTTTCAAATGAGATGGCGGTTAATTTTTTTTCCATCATCTTTTCCAGGAGATCCGCCTTCATGATCGATAAATGAATGGGAGAAATGATGACCTGGTTGAGTTGGAGCAGCGGGATGTCTTCTTCAATGATGGGTGCGCTTTTCACCAATACAGGAGCTTTAAAAACTTCCGCGCGTTCATGAACGATCTTTGCGCCCGCTTCACTATAATCTTTATCCCGGAAATGAGACGCTTCCCCGGCATTGTGTTCAATGACCACCTGGTGTCCGTTGCTGGCAAGTACACTTACTGCATCCGGTGTGAGCGCTATCCTGTTTTCCTGGAAAGCTATTTCCTTGGGAATACCGATATGCATCTGTCCGCCCCTGGGTTTAATATCCAGTGTTTCTTCTAAAGTTTCGTAGCTAAAGGACGCGCTGATCTTTGGTTTTTGCTGGCTCATCAGGTTGATTGCAGTCTTTTAAAGGGGAGAATCAAAAGTAACTAATTCTTCTTTATTTGTAACAGGCGGGTTTGATCATCCACAGACTCCATATATATATGGAGCGTATCGGGGGGTAAGAGGGAAGCCGCTTTCTCGGGCCATTCTACCAGGCACTTGTTTCCGCTATAGAGGCACTCCTCCACGCCCGCCAGCAGGGCTTCCTGTACATCTTTGAGGCGATACAAGTCAATATGATATATTTTTTTTTCTATTGAATCACTCGTGTAAACATATTCATTGATGATCGAAAAAGTAGGGCTTCCTACTACATCTTTTACATGAATGACATTACAAAGAGCGTGTATAAGGGTTGTCTTACCAGTACCCATTGCCCCATGAAATGCAAGTACCCGGGCCTTTTCCGCCCATTTCCACAACATCGTTGCGGTTTCATTGATCTCATCAAGTGTAAAGGTCTTTTTCACTCCGCAAAAATAACCGGGTTTTGCAACCATATAATAAAGATTCATCCTTTCTGAAGGGGAAGGACCCCGGTACGGGTGTAAATTTGCAACATGGAAACGGTCAAATGGAAAGTTGAAGGAATGGATTGTTCCAATTGTGCCCTCACGATCCGGAAATACCTCGAAAAAGAGGGAATGAACGATATCAAAGTGAATTTCGCAACGGGTGATCTGAGCTTCGAAATGAACGGCCAAACAAATCAACAGGAACTGGTAAAAGGAATCAGCCAGCTCGGATACCAGGTTGCCGGAACCGGACTCGCCCCGGAGAATGAAACAAAAAAGCCGATCTTATCTACCCACTTTCATCGTTTTTTATTCTGCCTGCCTTTTGCTGTCATCCTCATGCTTCATATGATCCCCGGGCTCAGGATTCATTGGTTAATGGATCCCTGGGTTCAACTGTGCATTTGTATCCCTGTTTATATAGTGGGTATGCAATTCTTTGGCCGGAGCGCCTGGAAAAGCCTGCGGAATGGATTACCGAATATGAATGTGCTGATCGCGATTGGTTCCACGGCAGCATTTGTATATAGTTTGTATGGTACGATAACAGGACAGGGTGGGCATTATCTTTTTTATGAAACGGCGGCAACTATTATCACCCT
>DATINK010000280.1:0-5380 GCA_035474355.1 Chitinophagaceae bacterium
CCAGCGAAACCCAGCAAGGCCTTGTATTGCCCGCACCCAAATTTCCTGGATAATATCTTCAGCAGCAGGTTGATACCCGGCCGCTAATTGCAGGGCAAGACGGTAGAGTGCAGGCGTATGTTGCCGGTACAGTTCCCTGAACAACTTTTCACTCCGGGTTTCTAAAAACTTTCCAACCAGGTATTTATCATCGTGTATTTTCATTCCATTGTTGGTTGAGATCCTCCTCAGCAGTGAGTGCAGGATGGAAAGGAAAGGTTGTATGCAGGGAAAAATTATGAGAGGCTAAACGAAAAAATATCAACTGGCCTGGTAGAACGGTTTACGCGGAGTTTCGCGCATCCTTTTTTCGATCTGTTCTGCCAGCCATTGAAAATACTCTCCGAGGTAAGGATCAGGAGTCTTCTCACGCATATCACTGAACCCTGCTTTGTATTTTTCCCAGGTGGTCGTGACAAACGAACCCAGTGTTTTATCCACGAGGTCGAGACTGATAAGTTTCTCTGCTACAAGAATGCCCAGCGATTCCATTTCCTGCGCGTACTGGAAATATTTTGTCTGGTCTTCAGCGGAAAGAGCCAGAAAACCTGTGCGTGTGGGTGGAAGCTCATGGGTGTTGACAAACTGCATGAGCCCGACAAATTCCCGCGTTTGAAATTCGCGAAGCACATCAACTGTATAACGTTCGCGGCGGTCTCTTTCGGCTGTCCTCACCTGGGCGATACCGAATATAAGTCCCACGATAAATGACAATGCCAATGCCAGGTTGGCGATCATGGAGATGATTTCGCTGGTCATACGATTCAGAGTTTATTTAAAGGTACTGATATGGATGCAGGGTAATCTTCATTGACTTATTGAATATCGAACAAGCATCTATTGCTGGCGATGCGCATAAGGGTCTGCAAGAGGATAAGGAATGAGGGTAGGAGCGGCGTCCTGTTTTAAAAGTCTAACTTTCGTGTTGCATTCTTAAGGATATGAGTTCAATAGCCATTCTTATTTACGGTAAAAAAGATACTGGCAGAGACGCCCTGGTTGAAGAAAAATACAAGGACCTTGCGGCTGCTTTTGTCTCGCAGGGTTATACAGTCCAGTCTGTTTTATACAGCGATGATCAATGGGATGATGTTGCTGAAAGGTTAACCACATTTAATTCGATATTGGTTTGGGTAAACCCGGTTGAGCAGGGAAATGACAGAACCAGGCTGGACGCTTTGCTTTCCCAGGTATCTGCTAAAGGTTGCATGGTTTCTACCCATCCTGACGTGATCCTGAAAATGGGGACTAAGGATATTTTATATAAGACCCGGTTAATGAATTGGGGAAGTGATATAAAGATGTACACGAATTTTGAATCATTCACAAAAAATTTCCTGGCTTCATTGGATGAAAGCAAAGTGAGGGTGTTAAAGCAATATCGCGGCAACGGGGGCAATGGTGTTTTCAAGATCGCCGGTCAGGCTGACGGCAGCGTGTCCGTCACACATGCCATCGCCGGCCATGAAACCCGGACCCTACCGCCTGAAGATTTTTTTGAGGAGTTCAGGGCATTCTTTTCTGATAATGGGTTATTGATCGACCAGGAGTGGAATAAAAACATCACAAACGGAATGGTGAGATGTTATGTTGCCGGAACAATGGTCGCAGGATTCGGTTACCAGGAAGTCAATGCATTATATCAGGATGAGAACGGGATTTATCTTGCACCCAGCAAGCGATATTATTTCACCGAGCGCTGTGGTATTTTCAGTGATCTGAAGGAGGTTATGGAAAACAGCTGGATACCTGAATTGCAGAAAAGACTTGACATATCAGATGATATGATGCCTGTAATTTGGGACGCAGATTTTTTTATTAATTCAATTACAAGCCCGAATGCTGCAGGAAAGTATACACTTTGCGAGATCAATGTTAGTTGTGTTTCACCTTTTCCTCCAAGCGCTATTCAATTTATGGTGAATGAAGTGGGGAGGCGGATGAAGAGGAAGGCTACTTCAATTTAAGAAGAGTATTCAATTTTCAGCTCTTTGGGGCGAACCCAATTTTGATACTATTAATACAGAGGGCTATTTTTATAGATGAATTCCCGCCCGGACTATCTTCCGAAACGAATCATCTGCCTGACAGAAGAGACTACAGAGACGCTTTACCTGCTTGGGGAACAACAGCGAATTGTGGGTATTTCAGGGTTTACAGTCCGGCCGGCACAGGCACGCAAGGAAAAACCCATTGTATCTGCCTTTATTGACGCGAATATTGATCAAATCATATCGCTGGAACCTGATCTCGTGATTGGATTTTCAGACCTCCAATCAGGAATTGCGCAGCAATTGATTGCCAGGGGCATTACTGTATGGGTGAATAATTACCGCAGCGTGGACGGCATTTTTGCAATGATCATGCAATTGGGAAGCCTGGTTGGCAAAGCAGAAGCAGCGGACAGCTTAATTCAGCAATACCAAACGGATATTGAAAAGATCCGGTTGAACGGTAACAGTTTCCCGGCTAAACCTAAAGTATATTTTGAAGAATGGTATGACCCATTAATATCAGGCATATGCTGGGTCAGCGAGTTGATCGAATTGGCAGGAGGTATTGATATTTATAAAGAAAAACAAGGCGCTTTTCTTGCTAAGGACAGGATCATTGCCGAGTCCAAAGAGGTCGTTGAGCACAACCCGGATATCATCGTCGCATCCTGGTGCGGTAAAAAATTTAAGAAAGACCGGCTGGTATCCAGAACTAATTGGGATACGATCAGTGCGGTTAAGAATGATTTCGTGTTCGAGATACGATCTTCAGATATCCTGCAACCGGGTCCGGCTGCTCTTACGACAGGTATCCGCCAGCTGGCAAACATTATTAGTCAATGGCAGGTTAAGAATTCCCCCTGATCGCAAACGTTCGAATGAACGGCTCATGAATAAACAGGAAGAAAAATATTGTCCAAAATGCAATAGCCTTTTCATTTGTAAAATGGGTGATATTGCCAATTGTCAGTGCACTTCAGTAGCGCTAACCAGTGATACGATCAACTTTCTATCAAAGACTAATTATGATTGTTTATGCAAAAACTGTCTTGCAAAAACCAATAGCGATGTGAAAGCAGCTAAGAGCTATCATTTCCCCGCTCAACAGGAAATGTTTGTAGAGGGATTACATTATTATAAAGAAGATGGATTTTTGGTATTTACAGAATTGTATCATTTGTTAAGGGGCTATTGCTGTAAAAGCGGTTGCAGGCATTGTGTTTATGGATACAAGATTGAAAATAGGGGTCATGGTAGCAGCTGAAAATGCATCCAATAAATAGGTAAAAGCATTCTTTTTTCTTACCATTTGACCACAAAATTGTTATTTAAGCGGGATGCTTAATTGTTTTGCCAGGCTGTTTTTAACTAAATTAATAACAATCAACTGGGTTTTATCGGCCAGGAACAGGAGGTTAGTAAAATCTTTTTTTACATCGGGCTGCCAACTTTTTAATTCAGGAAAACGGTCTTTGATCAGTATTAGTTTCTTCTTATTGTTACCCGACACAATAATAAATTTTGTAAGAACCGATTGTTTTAGCTTTTCAAATGATTCTTTTGAGAAGTCATGATAATATTCGTTTGCAAACGAACGCGGAAACAAGCGGTTTAATGTATCAAAATCAGCAGGATTATCAGAAATGCCATACCTGCCATTTAATAAATAATCCAGTTCGTTGACTGAATGGGAAATGCTGTCTTCGTAAATTTTTATATACCTGTCCACCAAAGATTTGTCGATAGGTTTCCTGTTATCAATATATTCTTTTATAGCCGGGTACATCAGTTTCCCCATAAGGCTGATATACTTCCTGTTGTACCAGCTGCCGGGGTTTAATTTACCGCTTAACTTTTCAGCAAAGTACCCGTTGCCGACAGCCGTTGCCCATGATTCATTCAGCAAATTATATGCATAGCGACTGTACAGGGATGGACTTGAGCTAAACCAACCATCCATTCCTTTTTTGAAGGATAAAGATTCAGCATCATACAGCACATGTGACAATTCATGAAGCAAGACCGATAGCATAGCATTATAATCGGTTAACGAAGTTGGAATAGCGCTGACAGCAATATTGCTGTAGGTGGTGGCGGTGAAGCCTTTGGACTCGGGGAGGGGGTAAAAAGTGAACAGGAATGGGATTGAGTTATCCCATGAAGCCTTATAGAATTCCTTTGCCTGATCAAAATAGAATGCAATATTTTTTTCAGTTAATAGTGTTTCAATATCCTTTACCTGTTTTTCAAATGTTGTTTTATTAGGTTCGTAAATTAATTTCTCATAGATAGGAGTAAATTCAGTAATAACCAGGACTAATTCATTCAGATCGCTGATCGGGATTAATCCCAGCGAACGCATTTTGAAATCTTGTAAAGTCGCTGTGTTTAGAAGGGTTTGTTTTAAAAGGTATTCAGCAGATCCTCCTCTTTTTGTGAAAGGAGGATAATCCCGGAATGCGTATTCATAGTCGATCGGTATAGCATCAAACGCTGCTATCAGTCCGTTATATTTCCCTGTATTAAATTCTGAAATATTAAAAATTTTCCTGAAAGGATTTGGCCCGCTCTGTGAAGAAAGGCTTTGAATAAATTCTAAAACTGCGAAAGGCTTTGAGAATTTTACTTCAAATTTTACTGTTTGTGCAGTGGTTGACAAATGGACAAACAAGAGCAGGAAAAAGAGTATTTTCTTCATGACACCTCTTTAGAGATTGATAAGCTTTAGTATCCATTGAGTTCAGTGTGTTGGTTTGCAAGCTAAGTTTAAAACACAGTGAGTTTGTTCCGCTCATCAAATGGAATAAGCCGGGCCGGCATTTAAATAAAAGAGTCCAAAACCCTTATCTTTGCCGCCCCGGAACAGGATTTCGGGGAAGATTTTGGATCGGTAGTTCAGCTGGTTAGAATGCCGCCCTGTCACGGCGGAGGTCGCGGGTTCGAATCCCGTCCGGTCCGCAGAAAATGCTTGGTCTTGTCTAAATTGACAAGGCCATTTTTTTTAAAATGAATTTACCGGGGTTCATTTCGGAGTCACAAATTCTGTTGACATATTCATGACTTTAATATGTTAATATAAATCAATTTCTTGTCCTTCTCCATTGTCCATAAAATGATCTACTTTACCTTTGCCCTCCCTTAGCAGATTAGTACTGCATTTTCCCGAATAACCCCACCACCAATTCGATTTACGAAGTACGAAGTACGATTTACGATTGTCGATTGACGAATTACTTTTTTCAATCGATCTGTTAACAAGAAAACAACATTTTTTCGATACCATATTAATTACACCTGTCGTTTGCAGGTGCTGGAAACTGTTACCATGAAAAAGAAATTAAAGACCC
>DATINK010000281.1:0-7534 GCA_035474355.1 Chitinophagaceae bacterium
CCCCTCCTTCAGGAGGGGCAGGGGAGGTTAGAATTTAAAGTTCCAGGTAACAGCAGGCAGAATGGGAAATAAGGAAACCTGCCTGGTTTCAATTTGCAGGTTACCATTGGCAGCGCTTCCTGTCTGGTCGAAATAAATAAAATAAGGATTGAGGCGGCTATAGACATTGTAAATGCTGAAGATCCAATAGCTGCTGATCCGATGCGCTTTTTTGGGATGAGGTGTAAGTGTTGCAGACAGGTCGAGCCGGTGATAGGATTTCATCCGATATTGGTTCAGCTTACTGTATTCCTGTGTCAGCACACCATTTATTATATAGAATCTTTCGGGCAGGGTAATGGCATTACCTGTGCCGAAAATAAATACGGCCCCGAATTTCCAACGTTTATTTTTTTCATAGTTGGCTACCACGGAAAGGTCGTGCCTCCGGTCATATTTGACAGGGTATTTCTCTCCATCATTCAACATATCAAATTTTCGCCAGGTCCAGGACAAGGTATACCCTATCCACCCCGTAAATTTTCCTTTTACTTTATTCAGCAATATTTCTGCACCATAGCTCCACCCCTTTCCAAAAACAAATTCGCGTTCAGGATCGTTCAGGGAAGGTGTATAACCTTCCCGGTATTCCACCTGGCTCTTCATGTCTTTATAATAAAATTCCAGGGATGTTTCATAAGTATTATCCGAGAAATTCCTGAAATAACCGGCTGCATAGAGCCAGCAAACCTGCGGCTTTACAATATAGGTACTGGGTACCCATAGATCCGTTGGTAAAGTAGTGCCTGCATTGCTGACCAGGTGAATATATTGCAGGTTCCTGCTGATGGATGCTTTCACCGAAGCCTGGGGATCCAGGGAATACCTTATCGTGATCCTGGGTTCCAGCCCGCCATATCCTTTTATTTTTTGAAAATTTTTGTAGATCGTACTGTCAACCCGGTTTTGATTGGCATCCCGGATGTATTTTACAAAAGGCCCTATCTGCGTAAAACTGCTCCAGCGTATTCCATAATTCATTTTGAAATTTTCACTGATCTCCCAATCGTCCTGTAGATAGATGGCTGTTTCTGCTGCATATTTTGTGCCTTCATTATTCGGTTTGAAAACAATCGAGTCCTGCCGGCCACTGACCACGTTGGGAACGAATTTGTGATAAGTAAACAGGCCTCCGAACCTGAGCTTATGATCCGGCAGCGGATAATAATCCAGGTCCGTTTTAATATTGAGGTCCCTGATCCCGGAATTCAAGCCTATTTCAAAATTGTCCTGGGCGGCGGAGAATTTGAATTTATAATCATTGTAAACAGCCGTCGTGTTGGCAAAGAGGCGGCGGTTAAAAACATGGTTCCAGCGCACCGTGGCCGTTGAATTACCCCAGGGTATATTCGTTTTAAATGAGTGTTTGGAATTATTATACGCAAACACATCTCTTCCGAAATAACCACTCAGGTAAAGCCTGTCGCGTTCCGAGAACCTGTAATTGATCTTGGCATTGAGATCATAGAAATAATAACCCGAACCATAGAACTCACTTGTCTTTTTTACAAATGGCTTTACCAGTGCATCGATATAAGTGCGGCGGGCGGAAATAATAAAAGAAGATTTGTTTTTAATGATCGGCCCCTGCAGGGAAAACCGGGAAGCGATCAGTCCTAATCCCCCTTCAAATTCTGTTTTATTAATGTTTCCGTCTTTCATAGATACATCCACTACAGAAGATAGCCGTCCCCCGTATTGTGCCGGCATCCCTCCTTTGATCAGGGTGACATTTTTGATGGCATCTGAATTAAATATGGAAAAGAAGCCGAATAAATGACCGGTATTATATACAACTGCGTCATCCAGCAGGATCAGGTTTTGATCCGGTCCCCCACCCCTCACATAAAAACCTGCATTGCCTTCTCCTGCATTCTGCACGCCGGGCAGTAATTGTATCACTTTCAGAAGGTCTATTTCACCCATGAATGCCGGAATATTTTTAAGCTGGTTCATGGACAGATCGATCTTTCCCATCTGCGCGTTCTTCACATTGGCGTCCCTTCGTTTGCTGTATACCAGCACTTCGCCGATCGCAGCGGACTTTGCTACCAATTCAACATTGAGGGATTGATTACTATCGGGGTAGATCACCATGCTTTTTCCCAGGTAGGAAATATGGGAAATAGCAAGGACATATATTCCTTTTTCCAGTGTCATGGAATAAAAGCCATACTGGTTACTGGTTACCGTCCTGGAAAAAAGATCGGCATGCCCGGCCAAAGAAATAGAGATCGTGGCGCCAATAATGGATTCTCCCGAGAGGCTGTCTTTTACAAATCCATTTAAAGTAAATCTGCTTTCCTTTGATAGTTGGGTTTGTGCCTGAAGGGCAATAACAATGCAATGCAAGAAGATAACAAATGCAGTTTTTTTCATCAATCTTGACAGGGATCCGATTCGTGAGAAAATTTCACGCCAAGCCGCTAAGTATGCGCAAAGAATACAATGGCCCTGCTGCGGCTTTGCAAAATCTTTGCGTCTTTGCGTGAAACACAGAAAGCGTATTCAAAGATACCCCGAATGGGGTTATTTTTGGGGGATGTTAGCAGGATTACAAGACGTTACATTCGAATTCGGAGCCCGTGAGATCGTTACCGATGCTACCTGGCATATTCAATCCGGAGAACGCATCGGCCTGATCGGTTATAATGGCACTGGCAAATCCACTTTATTGAAATTGCTGGTGGGCGAATACACCCCTTCTGCAGGAACCATCGAACGCAGCCGTGGCACCAGCATCGGTTATCTCCACCAGGACCTCCTGAGCTTTGATACCAACGATTCGATCCTGCAGGTTGCTTTAAGCGCTTTTGAGAAAGTTTTACAATTAGAAAAAGAAATTGAAGAGCTGGGAAAAGAACTGGAAAAAACCGGGGATGAAAAAACATTGCATGACTATAGTGATAAACTGCATGAATTAGAAACATTGGGCGGATATAATATCCATCACAAAACAGAAGAAGTATTGCAGGGACTGGGCTTTGCCAATGCCGACCTGAATCGGCCCTATAAGGAATTCAGCGGCGGGTGGAGAATGCGCGTATTGCTGGCCAAAATGATCCTGCAACAACCCGACCTGCTTTTATTGGATGAACCTACCAACCACCTCGATCTTCCTTCCATTGAATGGCTGGAAAAATATTTACAGCATTACCAGGGAGCGGTGGTGATCGTGAGCCATGATAAATATTTTTTGAACCGGATGGTGACGAAGATCGTAGAAGTCTACCAGCAACAGTTGCATATATATACAGGCAACTACGACTACTATGAAAAGGAAAAAGCCATCCGCATTGAAATGCAGCAAAAGGCTTATGAAAACCAGCAGGATTATATCCGGCAAAATGAAAGACTGATAGAACGCTTCAGGGCCAAAGCCAGTAAGGCTGCGATGGCACAGAGCCTCATTAAAAAATTAGATAAGCTGGAGCGGATAGAAGATGCCAGCCTGGAAAGGCCGAATATCCGGATCAATTTCCGGGTAGATAAAACACCGGGGCGCGTTTTGGCTGAATTGAAGGATGTATCAAAATCATTTGGCGACAATGTCATTATTGAACATGGTAGCGCCGAAATTGACCGGGGGGATAAGATCGCATTGATCGGGGCCAATGGGAAAGGAAAGTCTACCCTATTACGCATTATCGCCGGTACAGAAACTTTTACAGGTGAAAGAAAATGGGGTCATAATGTAGAAGAAAGCTTTTATGCGCAGCACCAGTTAGAAGCATTGAATGTCAATAACAGCATTCTCGACGAAATGAAAGAATGCGGCAGCCAGATGACAGAACTGGAACTCAGAAGTTTGCTGGGTTGTTTTCTTTTCAGTGGCGACGACGCAGATAAACCGATCAGGATATTGAGCGGGGGTGAAAAAGCCAGGGTGGCGCTGGCGAAAACGATCATCAGTAAGGCCAATTTCCTGATGCTGGATGAACCGACCAACCACCTGGATATGCATAGCTGCGAATTGCTGATCGAAGCTTTGAATAAATATGAAGGCACCATGATCCTTGTGAGCCACGACCGGTATTTTATTTCAAAAATCGCCAATAAGATCTGGGAAATAGTTGATCACCGGATCAAAGAGTTCAAAGGGGGTTATGAAGAATGGGTGGCGTGGAACCAGCGGATGGAGAGCCAGGGCAGTCAGCAATCTGCAATCGGCAATCAGCAATTGGCAAAAAGGAATAAGCAACCGACAGCTTCAACAAGCTCAGCTACCGGTAAAAATAAACTTACAACAACGGTAAATAAACAACCTGGGGCACAACCGATCAATAAAGAATTAAAAAAAGAATTGCAGAAACAACAAAAAATATTCCAGCAGTTAGAAACGCAGATCGCACAAATGACTTTAAAAAGAAAGGACCTGGAAAATTCACTGGTTGATCCGGCTACCTATTCTGACAAGCATACATTCATACAGGCAGAAAATGAGTTTAAGAAGGTAAGTGCTGAATTAACACAATTGAATCAGCAGTATGAAAAGACCTTTGAAAAGATCATGGAGCTGGAAGCGAAAACCAGTGTTGATTCATAACTATTCAAAAGAAATTGTCTTAATTTGAATTAATTTTTTTATGAAGACAAAACTGTTGGGAATTACTTTACTGGCATTTACTGCTGCATGTATTGTCGCTTTCCGGACAAATGATCAAGCCCGTTCCATTCCCCTTTCATCCAAAAAGAAACTTGTCATTCGTTGTGGCCCGGATTGGGACGCACTGAAAGACTGGCTGGAAGAAAGTGATATACCTCCCATGCCCGGTGCAGGCAATTATAAATGGAAGATCAGTACCAAAAGTGACAGCGCACAGTTCTATTTCAACCAGGGCATCAATATGTATTATGGTTTCCATATTATCGAAGCCATGGCATCTTTTAAGAAAGCGCAAAAGTTTGACTTAAACTGCGGAATGTTACACTGGGCAGAAGCCCTGGCTTATGGACCCAATATTAATGACCTTGGTTATGCCGCCGCGCCGGATGCATTGAAAGCTGCTGGTTGGGCCATCGAATCTTCAGGCGCCACTGAAAAAGAAGAAGCGCTGATCTGGGCGCAACGTGCAAGGTATACCGGCGATTCAACTGAATCCAGGGAAACCAGGGACAGTCTTAACCAGGTCTATACAGACCTGATGAAAGTTGCGTATGATGCATACCCGAATGATCCCGATGTGGCGACACTCTATGCAGATGCCCTCATGCTCCAGCATCCCTGGGATCTTTGGAATAATGATGGAACCCCCAAACCCTGGACACCCCTTATCAGGCAGGTCCTTGAAAAAGTTCTGGCAAAGACCCCGAATCACCCCGGGGCCAATCATTATTATATCCATGTGATGGAAGCCTCTCCCTATGCCGATAAGGCATTGGCCAGTGCTGACAGGCTGGGAAGACTTTCGCCGGGCCTTTCGCATATCGTTCATATGCCATCCCATATCTATTTGCGCGAAGGTCAATACGACAAAGGGATCAGTGTGAACCTGGCTGCAGTTAAGAGTTATGAAAAATACATCCCCCTTTTCCCTGCCGTTGCCGGAAGCAATTTCCTGTACAGTATTCATAACCTGCACATGCAAACTAACCATGCGATGCTGGCGGGTCGTTTGGCTGCTTCCCGGTTATATGCACAGCAAACCCAGGAAAGTATCCCGGCTGAATACCTAGGAATACCGGGAGCACTGGGAAATACCATACAATATATATATATGACCCCGGCACTGGTGAATGTCAGGTTCGGGGAATGGGGAACTATCCTGGAAGGTCCTCAGCCAAAAAATGAATTGAGTTATGCTTCGGCACTCTACCATTTTGCAATGGGCATGGCAAAATCCGCACAATCGCGTGTGGATGATGCTAAGGAAGAACTTAAAGAAATGGAACATTACATGAAGGACAGTGTCCTGCTGATTCCCCTTTCGCCCTTTTCCGCAGCGATCGAAGCTGCGAATGTTGCGAGAGATATGCTGGCCGGAGCGATCGCAATGAAAGAAAATAAATTCGAAGACGCGATCGCATTGTTTAAAGAAGCAGTAGCCATGGAAGAAAGCATGGTATATGATGAACCGCGCGACTGGCTCCTCAATCCTAAACACTGGCTGGCCAATGCTTATATAAAGGCGGGGGAATATGACAATGCAGAAAAGACTTTACAAGCCGATCTTCGGAATAATAAAGAAAATGGATGGGCGCTGTTCGGGCTTTACCAGGCATTGAAGGCTCAGAAAAAGACAGTTGATGCAGCTAAAATGTTAGCCAGGTTTAAAAAGGCTCTTTCAAAAGCAGCTGTCAAATTATACGGGCCGGTTTTTTAGATAAGAGTTGAGAGTTAAGAGTTGAGAGTCTTAAATGCAGGGAATTTTCTAACTATCGGGAAAATAATAAATATTATCTCTTATCTCATATCTATTATTTATTCACTAGTTCCAGGAATATTTTCTTCATCTGTCCAACATTCTTCCGGATGATCTTATGCCCCGCACCGAAAAGCGTATCGATCCGCATGGAAGAAGCATTCACCAGCATTTTCTTTCCGTATGCCACTTCTTCAATGGGCACCAGGCCATCCTTATCTCCATGAATAAAACATACCTGGCAGGTGATCCTGCTGAGATAGGGAGCTAATGAATCCAGGTCTTTTTTCAGAAAAAGTAATTCTGTATTGGAAGGCTGGAAAGCCCCGGGGATCAGCCAGAATAAAGGTTTGTTTTTAATTAAATACCTCCAGGACTCTGGTTTTTCCAATTCCGGGTCGATGGCGCCAGCAGCAATGATCAGCGTTTTAAAATAGCCCGGGTTATCAGCAGCCATCCTGCATACCAGGGCTCCGCCATAAGAATGACCGCATAAATAAATGGGTTTTTCATTCTTAAGTTTCTCAACTATCTGCATGATCAGTTTTTCCTGTTCATCCAGTCGTAAAACTTTTCCGAAATCACTGAAGCCGTAACCAGGCCTGTCAATACTCATCATCCTGAACTTTTTCAGCATATCAGGATCATACATAAAAAACATGAACCGGTACCAGGATCCCGGCGATCCATGTATAAATACAAGCAAGGGAAGGCTGTCAATACCTGCAATGGCATAATGCATGTGTCTTCCGCCGATGACGGTATCATAAGTGGCAAAGGGGACCTGATGATCAGCAAATATTCTATATGCTTTGCTGTCGTGTATGCGTTTCTTATAGATCACGCAACGGCTTACAAACAGTAAGACGCCAAATAAAAAAACAACATATATCAGGATAGTTTTCAGCATTTTTCGTACTTCGTAGTTCGCACTTCGTACTTCGCTCAGATTCCAATTTTCATATTCACGATATGGAGGATCTCTCTTTCTAATTCAATCGCATTGGCTTCCATTTCCTTTCCCTTATTTATTTTTTCATCCACAAATTCCGCATTCGAGAAACCGGCAGAATTGATTCGAACATTCATAAAGGCCCCCAATACGGCTGCCCGGGCACATAATGCACCCACCC
>DATINK010000282.1:0-2290 GCA_035474355.1 Chitinophagaceae bacterium
GACATATTAGGGGGTTTTGTGTGAAAAATAAGATAGATTTCTTATTTCTTATTCTTTATTTCTTCTTGCCTTTGGGCGCAAACATCGCCAGCATTCTCCGGCCTTCCATCTTCGGCATACTTTCCAGCACACCTACTTCTGCCAATCTTTCTGCAAATTTCAACAGCAGCAGCTGGCCTCTTTCCTGGAACTGGATGGCCCTGCCTTTGAATTGCACATAAGCTTTCACTTTGTTGCCGTCTTTCAAAAAATTTTCCGCGTGTTTTGCTTTGAAGTCGAAATCATGATCGTCGGTATTGGGAGTAAAACGGATCTCTTTTACTTCCGACATCTTGGACTTTGCCTTCATCTCTTTTTCCTTCTTCTTCTTATCGTAGAGGAATTTATTGTAGTCGATGATCTTACATACCGGGGGATCTACTGTGGGAGATATCTCAACGAGATCGAGGCCCTGGTCAATGGCCATTTTCATGGCTTCCTGGATCGAATAAACGCCGACTTCTACATTTTCACCGACGAGACGAACCTGCGGGGCCCTGATAAAATGATTGATACGGTGTTCCGCCTCTTTGCGGGGTACAAACCTGCCCCTGTATCCGCCCCTGTTAAAACCGCCGCCGCCGGGTTTGTATCCTCCTCCTCCTCCGGACGGCCTGTTAAATCCGCCTTTTTGTGGTACTGCCATTAAATGTTTTTAGTTAAAAATTGTTTTTATGCTTTCTCTCTTATCTCATTAACTGCCTCTGCAGTGAATTCTCCAACATCTTTGACTCCCAAATCACCAACACCCTGCCGTCTCACCGACACTTTGTTTTCATTCATTTCCTTTTCTCCCACTACCAGCATATAAGGGACTTTCATCAATTCCGTATCCCTTATCTTCTTGCCGATCTTTTCATTCCGGTCATCCACTTCAGCGCGAATATCCGCTTTTTTCAATTGCCGGGAAACAGTTTGGGCATAGTCCAGGAACTTATCACTGATGGGCAGCACTTTTACCTGCACGGGGGCCAACCAGAGCGGAAATTTACCAGCGTAATGCTCAAGCAGGAAACCGATAAATCTTTCATGCGTTCCCAATGGAGCCCGGTGAATGATGAGGGGTGTTTCAGCCTGGTTTTGCTGGTTGGTGAATTCAAGTTTGAATCGGCGGCCCTGTGCAAAATCAACCTGGTTGGTGGCCAGGGTGAATTCACGTCCAATGATACTCCATATTTGTACATCGATCTTCGGTCCGTAGAAAGCCGCTTCATCGGCCACTTCCACAAAAGGCGTGTTGGTTCTGATCAGCACGTCTCTTACCAGGGCTTCGGTCTCCTTCCATAATTCGGGCTCGTTTACATATTTCTTGCCCAACTTGGCCGGATCATGTAAAGAAAGGCGCATCACATATTTCTCAACGCCGAATATTTTAAAATACTTAATGTACATGTCGTTCACGGCTTTGAACTCTTCGTAGAACTGTTCTTTTGTACAATATATATGTGCGTCATTCATGTGCAGGCAACGCACGCGCATGAGTCCGAAGAGTTCCCCGCTTTGTTCATATCTGTAACAGGTACCATATTCCGCGAGCCGTAAGGGAAGATCCTTATAGCTCCTGGGTTCTGCCGCGAAGATCTTGTGGTGGTGGGGACAATTCATTGCCCTCAGGTAATACCTGGTTCCATCCAGTTCCATGGCGGGGAACATACTTTCCTGGTAATAGGGAAGGTGACCGCTGGTCAGGTACAATTTTTCTTTTGCAATATGGGGTGTTACCACCCTTTTATAACCACCGTCCATTTCAGTTTCTTTGGCTAACTTTTCCAGTTCTTCAATGATCACGCCACCATTCGGCATCCATAATACCAGTCCCGGTCCTACATCATCATCCATGGTAAAAATGCCCAGTTCCTTGCCGAGCTTCCGGTGATCCCTTTTCTTGGCTTCTTCCAGCATCAACAGGTATTCATCCAGTTCTTTTTGTGCAGGAAAACTGATACCATATACACGTGTAAGCATTTTATTTTTCTCATCTCCCTTCCAGTAAGCGCCCGCAATATTTGTTAGTTTAATCGCTTTTATCAACCCGGTGTGGGGAATGTGGGGACCACGGCAGAGATCCGTAAAGCTTCCCTGCGTATAAAATGTTATTTCACCATCGTTGAGGTTCTGTAAAAGATCCAGTTTGTATTCATCTCCTTTTTGGGTAAAATATTGAATGGCTTCCGACTTGCCCATTTCTTTTCTTTGGTAGGGGTTGGATTGTTTGGCCAGCTCATTCATCTTTTTTTCAAGTGCGGCCAGG
>DATINK010000283.1:0-2912 GCA_035474355.1 Chitinophagaceae bacterium
CCAGGTGATGAAAGACAAAAAAGGAACCATCCGGCAGGTCATTGCTGCCAACAATGAAAATGTCCGGCTTTTTTTTGCTGAATACTATCCCAATGGACAGCTCATGGCCAATTTGCCATTGGATGATCTGGGAAAATTCAATGGCCACGCGGTTTATTACTATGAGAATGGTTCATTGAAGAGCGAAGGCAATTTTAACCACGGACTAGCAACGGGGGAATGGAATAATTATAGTAAAAACGGGAAAGTATCCGGCATTGATCATTATGATGAAAACGGGCAGTTGATCAGTACCGAAAAGTCCGGGAAAGGCAATTAATCATTCGGTAACCCTGGGTTAATACCTGAATAACACAGGGAGATCACCTTTATACAAGTTCTTCTCCATGTGTGATTATCTAATGGGTTAGTAATTTCTCACTCCCAGACAGCGAACCCCGGTTGACAGGCCGGGGTTTTTATTTGCAGTGAAAAATAGCCGGGAAGGCGGGAAGGCGGAAAGGGCACGGGAAGTAAAGCGGCCCCTTACCGAAACCTTATCGTCTTACCGCCTTTCCGGCAAAAAGCTAACTTTCAGGAAATTTCCCAATGCGCCTAATCTACATGGCAATTGTAATAGTGTTGGCAGCAACATCCTGTAAACAATCCGCTGTTGAAAAGAAACTTTCCGGCTGCGATAGCCTGCAGATCAATTTCAATGATAAATCTGTCGCCACTACTGAAAAAACAGCGATCAAAAAACTTGTTGGCTTCCTTGATGGAAAGAAAACAGAGCAATTCAAATGCGGCTACGACGGGAAACTTCTTTTTTATAAAGACAATGCTGTATTGATGGATGTGGATTTTAAATTCACTGAACCCGGCTGCATGCATTTTCTTTACACGATGGAGGGTCAGTTGATCAGCACTAAACTCAATGGTGAAGCGGCTGACCTCCTGGAAAGTTTACAGAAGGGGAGACTCTGGTATTAACTGATAACTGACAGATGATAACGGATAGTTACCATTCTTTATCGCTTAGGATCTATGAAATACAGCGGAGTTCCATCTGGATCTTTAAAATGAATAAATTTTCCTCCTTCTTCTGATCTTTCAGTCAGGGCAATGGTATTCTTCTCTAACTTCTCTTTGGCTGAACTCATATTGTCAACGGTAAACCCGATCTGTATATGATCAGTTGTATTCGAACCACTTTTAGAAGGATGCAAACCGATGATGATACCCGGAGCAGATACCTGCGCGTAATGCTCTCCATATTGCCGAATCAGGGAAAAACCAAGTACGTTTTTATAAAATGAAATGCTTTTGGCCATATCTTTTACCATAATGGTAACATTGGTCTCGAGGATAGAAAACATAGCAGTTGTTTTTGATAAATGAAGATTGGTAAAATAAGCGTTTTTTGCCAGGAAGACTATCACCGGAATGTAATACCTGGACTTATTCTCTCTAAACGTCTCTCCGTGATTCTAATGTAAACCCCACTGTCGTCCCTACATTTTCCGTACTCCGTATATGAATGGTTTGTCCGTGGGCCTCAATAATATGTTTGCAGATAGCCAGTCCAAGGCCGCTGCCGGTGACGTCAATACTACGGCCTTCTTCTGTACGGTAAAAACGCTCGAAGATCCGGGGCAGGTATTTCTCCTGGATACCGATGCCGTCGTCACTGAGTTCAACAAGTATGTACTTGCCATCGGTTTTATACATACTGGCAACAATATTTCCTCCTTTTTTGCCATACTTGATGGAGTTTTCAAGCAGGTTGAATAAAACCTGGCGGATCTTTTCCTTATCAGCAAATACCGTGAGGGGTGATTCGCAGCCTTTTTTAATGCTGCATTTAATAAAAGCGGATTCGGCTTTGATGTACAAAGCCTCGAATACTTCTCTTACCAACTCCTGTATGATAAAATTCGAGCGGTCCAGTATTAATTCTCCCCGTTCGAGACTGGAAATTTCATCCAGGTCATTCAATAAATTGGTCAGCCTCTCTACATTCTTCGAAGTCTTTTCAAGAAAATTTTTGTTGACGGCAGGGTTTTCCAATGCGCCCTGTAATAATGTATCCACATAGCCCTGGATAGCAAATACTGGTGTTTTGAATTCGTGGGAAAGATTCTGTAAAAATTCCCTGCGGAATTGTTCATTGCTGCGCAACAATTCTATTTCCTGTTTATTTTCCTCCGCCCAGGCTTCTACATCTTCTCTTACTTCATCAATGCTTTTACGTGGTAATACATATTTATAATATGTTTCTTCTTTTTTCGTTGCCTTGGTCTGGTAAATAAATTTATAGATGAGTTTGATCTTACGATAGATAAATCTTTCAAGTACGATAAAGATCAATAAATAGGCGCCACCCAGGATGGCAAGAAAAGCGCCGGCTGCCCAGATCCAGTTTTTTTCCACGACCCACACCAACACGCTGACCGGGATCGCTAATATCAGGGCTGTAAAAAAGGAAAGTTTTCGGGGAGATATATTCTTGGGTGAAAACATGCGGACAAAGCTACACCTCAAACTTGTAGCCAACTCCTTTTACTGTCGTAATACAATCGATCCCCAGTTTCTGCCTCACTTTACGAATATGGACATCAATGGTCCGGTCGCCCACGATGACGTCATTTCCCCAGACCTGGTTGAGGATCTCGTTGCGGAGAAAAACCCTTCCGGGTTTCAGCGCCAGCAGGTATAATAATTCAAATTCTTTTTTAGCAAGTATAATATCTTTTCCATCCACCTGGACCACATAGCGTTCGGGATCGATCGTAATGTTTTCGATCTTGAGGATCCTTGCATCCGTTTTATTGACGCGGCGGAATAATGCGTTGACCCGGCTTAAAAATACACGGGGACTGACCGGCTTACTGATATAATCGTCTGCGCCCGTCTCCAGCCCGCGTATCTGG
>DATINK010000284.1:0-7268 GCA_035474355.1 Chitinophagaceae bacterium
TTGGTCCATTGGCGCCGGCATGGTCATCCTTGGTCTTATGATCTATCTTCCCTTCCCGGTGATCCTGGCAACAGGTTTATTGATTGTGTGCGGACACAACCTGATTGATTATGCTGAAAAATCACGCCAAACACCGGTTCCGCTTTGGTGGAATTTATTGCATCGGCCCACTATTAAGCCTTTAGGAGGCGGCCATAATCTTTTTGTTTTATACCCTTTTCTATCCTGGGCTGGATTGATGATGTTGGGTTATTGTTGTGGTAAACTATTTACCGGGATGGAAGCTGTAAAAAGAAACAAAATCTTACTATGGACCGGCATCACCGCCATTCTCCTTTTCCTTACGCTGCGGTTCATAAATATATATGGGGATCCTGCTCCCTGGAAACAACAGGGTACCGGCTTGAAAACTTTTTTTGCTTTCATGAACTTGCAGAAGTACCCACCTTCCTTAATGTTTCTTTGTGCTACTATCGGTCCCTTGCTGATCGTTCTTTCATTCATTAAGAATACGCAAAGCCGGTTCACCCGGGTTGTCAGCGTTTATGGCCGTGTACCCCTGTTCTACTTCATCGTTCATTTTTATATACTCCATCTCGCACAGATTCTCACTTATTTTGGAAGGGGTCATAGTTTATCTGAAGGCATGCAAGGCATAGAAAATGTTCCATTCAAGTTTGCCTCACCTGGGGAAGGGTATTCTTTAGGTATTACCTATTTAATCTGGATAGCTACTGTCATTCTTATGTATCCCTTGTGCAAGGGGTACGATAGGTATAAAACTGCCCATAAAGAAAAGAAATGGTTGAGTTATTTATAACTTTAAGTTTTGAATCCAAAATTTTAAATATAGAGTTATGTGGAAAAGGAAAATATTATTGCTGCTGTGGTTGCTTCCCCTGCAATCCATCGCACAGGAATTTTCTGGCGCAGAGATCTCACGTTGGAAATCGCAGGCAAAAAATGTAACGATCATCCGGGACAATTATGGCATACCGCATATCTATGGCAAATCCGATGCGGATGCTGTCTTTGGTTTATTATATGCCCAGTGCGAATATGATTTCAAACGTGTAGAGATGAATTACGTGGAAAAACTGGGCCGGATGTCGGAAATAAAAGGTGAGTCCTCATTTTATGACGACTTGCTGATCAAAATGATCATCGATACGGCTGATGCTATCGCGGATTATAAAAAAAGCCCGGCCTGGCTGAAAAAACTGATGGATGCCTATGCCGATGGGATCAATTATTATTTGTATACGCATCCCAACACAAAACCCGCGCTCCTTTCACGATTTCAACCCTGGTATCCATTGCTCTGGACCGACGGTAGTATCGGTGCCATCAATACAGCCGGTTTGGGAGCCAACGATCTTAAAAATCTATATGGTGGAAATGAAACCATCGTGGCTCAACAAAAAACAGCCATTGAAGATGAAGAAGAAGTCCTGACTGGCTCAAATGGGTTCGCTTTTGCTCCTTCGATCACCGCTTCTCATCACTCCATATTATATATCAACCCCCACGTTACTTTTTATTTCCGACCGGAAGTGCATGTGGTCAGCCAGGACGGACTGAATGTATATGGTGCCGTGACCTGGGGGCAGTTCTTTGTTTACCAGGGATTCAATGAGCATTGTGGATGGATGCATACCAGCAGTGCCGTGGATGCCGCAGACGCCTATATTGAAAAGATCAGCAATAAGAACGGGAGGATGATATATGAATATAATAAGCTGGAAGTTCCCATCACCCGCAAAAACATAACGATCTGGTTTAAGAAAGGAAATGCCCTGCAATCAAAGACCATTACTGTCTTTTATACGCATCACGGTCCCGTTATGGCAAAAAAAGACGGGCAATGGCTGAGTGTTCGGGCCGATAACCGGATCATGAACGGCCTGGTCCAGTGCTGGCAAAGAAATAAATCAAAGAGTTTTTCAGATTATAAAAAAACACTTGACTTAAAAGGGAATATTTCCAACAATACGGTGTATGCTGATGATGAAGGTCATATTGCTTACTGGCATGGTAATCGTATTCCCATCCGGGATGCAAAATATGACTGGAGCAAGCCGGTGGATGGAAGTATCAAAGCGACTGAATGGAAGGGATTGCATACCATCGATCAGACCGTTCATTTATACAATCCTAAAAATGGCTGGCTCCAGAACTGTAATTCCACTCCCTATACAGTTGCGGGAGTTAACAGTCCGAATAAGAAAGATTATCCCGCTTATATGGCACCCGATGGCGAAAATTTCAGAGGGGTCAATGCAGTAAGAGTATTATCTGAAGGCAGTGATTATACAATTGATAAAGTTATCGAAGCGGGTTATGACAGAAGGTTAAGTGCTTTTGAGCTATTGGTCCCGGCCCTGGTAAATGCAAGGGATAACGTACATACCAAGACCAATTACTCGTTCCTGGATGATGCCGTAGACGTATTGAAAGCCTGGGATTATCGTTGCGATGAGAATTCCGTTGCCACCACACTGGCTATTACCTGGGGAGAAAAAATGTTACGTGCTATTAATCGCATGACGCCAGCCGATTATGAAGAAAATGATATTGTCTCCAAAACAAAAAAATACATTGCAACCGCTGCAGCAGATGAGTTGTTAAAAGCCCTGGCTGAAGCCACTGCCGAGCTCACAACCAATTTCGGAACCTGGCGGGTGCCCTGGGGGGATATCAACCGCTTTCAACGCATTTCAAGCGATATCGACCAGCAATACAAAGATGATCAGCCCAGTATCCCGGTAGGGTTCGCTTCTTCTCAATGGGGAATGATCCCATCTTATGCCAGCCGCACATACCCGGGAACGAAAAAAAGATATGGTGCTAATGGAAATAGTTTTATCTGTGTGGTTGAATTTGGTAAAAAGATAAAAGCAAAATCTTTATTGGCTGGAGGTGAAAGCGGGGATCCCAATTCAAAACATTTCAACGACCAGGCTTTGATGTATTCGAAAGGAGAGTTTAAAGACGTATTGTTCTATAAAGATGATGTGCTGAAACATGCAGAGAGAACTTATCATCCGGGTGAATAATTATGGAAGTCCACCAACATACCCATACGCCCCGAAAAAAATGGACGCATTATCTCTGGGAATTCCTGATGTTATTTCTTGCCATTTTCTGTGGATTTCTTGCAGAGAATAAAAGAGAGCATATTGTTGAGCAGCAGCGGGAAAAAAGGTTTATGAAAAACATGCTGGAGGATCTTACCCGTGATACCGCATCCATCGAAAGACATGCATTCTTCCAGAAAAGAGCGGTTCTGTTTTCTGACTCCCTCGTGACCAGTATTAATAGCCCCGGCAGGAACGATCATTTGAAAGATATTTACTATTATGTGAGAATACTTTCCATATTTAATCCATTCTTTTATTCAAACGCTACCATCAGTCAGCTGAAAAATTCCGGTTCTCTCCGGCTGATCGGGAAAGGTTCTGTTGCCGATAGCATCATACAGTACGATATGTGGGCACAACGAATGCTGGCGGTAGAAGGAAATATTGAAACGGTTATCGGGAATTTCCGGGCTTGCATGGGCAATCTAATAGACGCACAGGTCATTAAATCAATGATTGACACGTCCTTGCTTACCGGTACCGGCCCAGCACGTGGGAACTTCATTAAAAGACCCCTGTTGAATTACCCGCTGATATCAGATGACAAAAAAAACATTAACCAGCTTTGCATGTATGCAGACTTTCTACTGACCCTTTATCAATATCAGTTTAAAAATATGGAAACCCAGAAGGAACGGGCGATCCGGCTGATAAAGTTGCTGAAAAAAGAATATCGCTTAAATAATAAGGAATAAAAAATGAGAAAGCTGTAAATTGTAAGGATGAAATTTTTCCTTCTACTGCTTTTTTTTCCGCTCTATTCCATAGCTCAACAACAGGGCTGTGATATCCTGATCACCAATGGTAAGATCCTCGATGGCACCGGGAACAGCTGGTATTATGGAGATGTCGCAGTAAAGGACGGCAAGATCTTAGCCATTGGCCGTGACCTGAAAATGACAGCCACCAGGACGATCGATGCTAAGGGCCTGATCGTTTCGCCGGGGTTCATCGATGTACATACACACCTTGAAGATGATGAGGATAAAGAACCCAATGCCACCAGCTTTATCATGGATGGTGTAACTACATGCGTGACGGGGAACTGCGGATCCTCGAATATCAATATCGGTAAATACCTGCATTGGATCGATTCGTTGAAGCTTTCCATCAACGTAGCCACACTGATCGGTCATAATGATGTCCGTAAATCTGTAATGGGTCGCGCTAACCGGGACGCAACTCCGGAAGAACTCCAGAAAATGGAAGGAATCGTTGAACAAGCTATGAAAGACGGAGCCGTTGGTTTTTCAACTGGCCTTATTTATATACCTGGTACTTATACAAAAACACCGGAGATCGTTGCGCTGGCAAAACAAGCTGCCAAATACCATGGAATTTACGCTACCCATATGCGGGATGAAGGTGACAGTGTGACTTATGCCATTGAAGAAGCATTGACCATTGGCAGGGAAGCAAAGATCCCGGTGGAAATTTCTCATTTCAAACTCAGTGGCCAGCAAAATTGGGGAAGAAGTAAGGAAACGGTTCCCATGATCGAAGCGGCACGTAAGGAAGGTATTGATGTCACGATTGATCAATATCCTTACACAGCCAGCAGTACTTCCATCAGCACGTTGATACCTGATGAGATACTTGCGGATGGACAGGATTCTATTCGCGCGCGATTACAAAACCCTTCTACCAGGAAATATGTAATCAAGTACATGCTTGGGAGGTTAAAAAAAAGGGGATTGAAACATTACGATTATACAGTAGTGGCCTATTACTCACCGGATACAACTTACAATGGCAAGAGTATTGAACAGATCAACCTGATGAAAGGGAGAAAGCATAAAAAGAAATTTGAAGCCCAAACGATCATTGACCTGATGATGACGGGCGGCGCGGGGGCAGTTTTTCATGGCATGGGAGATGATGACGTCAAAAGGATCATGAAATATCCTTTCAACATGTTTGCCAGCGATGCTTCCATCAGGGTATTCGGAGCCGGTATGCCGCATCCCCGTGGTTATGGCACGAATGCGCGGGTGCTGGCGAAATATGTGAGAGAAGAAAAAGTCCTTAGCCTGGAAGAAGCCGTTCGCAGAATGACCTCACTGCCAGCTTTGAAATTTCAATTAAAGAACCGCGGTCTTTTAAGAGAAGGCTATGCCGCCGATATCCTGATATTTGATGAAAAGGAAGTTCAGGATCTTTCTACTTATGAAAACCCACATGCTTACTCAAAAGGATTCCATTTTGTCATTGTAAACGGCGTAATAACCGTTGACAATGATAAACACACGGGAGCGCGGGCCGGGCAGGCATTATATGGTCCCGGGGTACAACAAAAAGGCTTTTAAATGAGCCGGGAATAAAAATTAATTTTATCTTCCCTAAAATAAAAAATTATGCTACAGGGAGCCATTATCGGAGCTATCGCGGGTCTTTTGGCCGTCGTATTCATTTACTTCAACAGGGAACAGCGTTATAATAAAGTATTAAAAAGCATCGTGGAGCCACATATGGAATACTCTGCTTTATACCATTATGCTTCTGCCGCTAAGTATAACAAAGGATTTAAGTATTACGATTCCTTCGGCGTGCTTTATATTGTTGGAAAAAAAGCTTTTTACAAACCCCATGCAACTTCTACTCCTATCGAGTTTAACTTACCCGAATGCAAAGCACAAATGGAACCCGACTGGCGCATGCTGAAATGGTTTTCCATTACCGCTCCCTCGGGAGAAAAACATTATTTCAATTCCAACAAAATGGGACTTTTTAAAGCCAATAGTGAGGAAACATTGAAAGGGCTGGCTGCTATCAAGGCAAAAATGAGTTCCTGAGGAGCTTCATGAGACGATCTCTCTTTTTCTTATTCCTGTTCCCTTCTTTCTTATCGGCCCAGGTCAATCTTGCCGACTCGATCGATCGTGTTATTGCTGAAAATAAAAATTTCAGTGGTGTGGTCCTCGTGGCTGAAAACGGCAAGCCTGTTTATTATAAAGCTTTTGGTTATCGCGATTTTGCAAAGCAGGCTCCCCTGGAAAAAACAGATCTTTTTGAACTGGCTTCCGTCTCCAAGCAATTCACGTCGATGATCATCATGATGCTGAAGGAAAAAGGAAAGTTGAGTTATGATGATCCGGTTGAAAAATACATCCACCTCCCCTACCCGGGAATTACCATTCGAAACCTGTTGAACCATACCAGTGGGCTTCCCGATTACCTGGATGTCATGGATAAATACTGGGACAAATCAAAAGTGGCAGGGAACGAGGATAATATTGAATACCTGAATAAATATGCGCCGCCTAAATTATTTGAACCCGGAACGAAATACGAATACAGCAATACCGGTTATATGGTCCTTGCCAGCGTGGCTGAAAAAGCAAGTGGTAAAGATTTTATCTGGCTTTGCCGGCACTGGATATTCCGGCCGCTGAAAATGAAGCATACAGATATCCGGACCCTCGGGGAAAAGACCCGCATAAAAAATTTTGCTCCCGGTTATATTTATATAAAAGAAAATGATCATTACGCCCGGGCTGATTCATTCCCATCTTCCAACTACGCGATCTGGCTGGGCAACCGTAAGGGGCCCGGGCGCGTCAGTTCAACGGCTTTTGACCTGTTGAAATGGGACCAGGCCCTCTATGGTGATCGCCTGGTAGATCAATCCACTTTGCAGGAAGCATTTTCCCCTGCAAAGCTTACTGACGGCAGTTTATCAAACTATGGATTCGGATGGATATTGCGGTCAGATTCAACCCTCGGAAGGATCGTTTATCATAATGGGGATAACCCGGGATACAAAACGGAGATCATTAGGTATCTCGATAAAAGAAAGACAATCATCCTTTTGAATAATAACGCGCATGATCAATTCGGCGAGATCATTAAAATGCTGGCAGAAAAAGTCATTAAAAACCCTTAGCTTAAATCAACCAAAAATTAATACTATGCCAAGCTATGTATCTCTTTTCAACTGGACAGACCAGGGGATCCGCAATGCAAAAGACACGGTTAGCAGGGCCCAGGCTGCGCGCAAAGCCTTCGAAGCCGCAGGGTGTAAGATGATTGACCTCTACTGGACCATTGGTCAGTATGATGTAGTAGTCATATTTGAAGCTCCGGATAATGATACAGCTTACAAGATGGCTTTGTCTACCTGTATGCAGG
>DATINK010000285.1:0-6983 GCA_035474355.1 Chitinophagaceae bacterium
GTTTTGGTTTTGTTGAGATCGGAACGGTAACTCCCCTCCCCCAGGACGGCAATCCTCAGCCCCGTCTTTTCCGGCTTAAAAAAGACAAAGCGCTTATTAACAGAATGGGATTTAATAATGATGGTGTTCAGGTTGTAAAAAAAAGGTTAGCGAGATGGAAAGAAAAACAATCGGCAATCGGCAATCAGCAATCGTTAGACAATTCAAGAATGATCATTGGAGGAAACATTGGAAAGAACAAAGAAACTCCCAATGAAGAGGCATGGAAAGATTATGAGATTTGTTTCCGGGAATTGTTTGATGTAGTTGATTATTTCATGGTCAATGTGAGTTCGCCCAATACACCCGGGCTTCGTGAATTGCAGGAAAAAAAATCATTGCGGGAAATTTTATCTCACCTGCAATCCATCAATGCCTTACATACTATACCCAAACCCCTTTGGCTGAAGATCGCGCCTGACCTTAGCCAGGAACAATTGGATGATGTGATCAGCCTTGCCGAAGAGATCAAACTGGATGGATTGGTTGCCACCAACACTACGATCAGCCGGGCTGGTATTAACAACTGGTCAAAAAAGGTTGTACATGAAAAAGGAGGATTGAGCGGGCTACCGCTGAAAGAAAGGAGTACAGAGATCGTACAATATATTTGTCAAAAAACCGGTGGAAATATCCCGGTTATTGCATCCGGTGGGGTGTTTAGCGGAGCCGATGCCAAAGAAAAACTGGACGCGGGGGCTTCACTGGTTCAGGTATGGACCGGTTTTATATATGAAGGACCCGGGATTGTAAAACGGATCTGCAGATCATTATCTTAGATTTATTTTCAGGCATGGAATATCTTTTTACCTCAGAAAGTATTATCAGTTTTTTCATTCTCGTCATACTCGAAGTGGTATTGGGGATCGATAATGTCATTTTTGTCAGCATCATCCTGAACCGGCTCAAAGAACCCAGGGACCAGAAAAGAGCAAGAACCACCTGGATGATCACCGGCATGATCAGTCGCAGCTTGCTGTTGCTGGCATTAGGATGGCTGTTATCTCAAAAAGGGAAATATATTTTCACTGTTTTTGGCAAAGGATTCGACCTGGCCAGTCTTGTGATGTTAGCCGGCGGTTTGTTTCTCATTTATAAATCGGTCAAAGAGATCCATGCAAAACTCGAAGGGGAAGACCCCAATAGTTATGAAGGAAAAACAAAAGGTCTTTCATTCAGCCAGGCCGTTGCGCAGATCATGCTGATCGACGCTGTTTTTTCTTTTGATAGTATCATTACAGCGGGAGGAACAGCCCGGTATGTAGAGATCATGATCGCAGCCGTTGTGATCGCCATGATCATTATGTTCTTATTCAGTCCTGCTATTTCGGGTTTTATACATAAGCATCCGACGCTGAAAATGCTCGCCCTCTCCTTTCTCGTCATGATCGGTATCAGCCTGATCATTGAAGGCTGGGACAGTGAAGCGGCGCATCAATTACACCTGAAGAATTATATTTATTTCGGTATGGCCTTCTCTTTCCTGGTAGAAATGCTGAATATGGTCATGCGTAAAAGGATGGCCCGTAAACGGGTCGTTGAATTGAATGAACCCCGGCTCAGGAAAGAAGAAGCCGATCAGTCTGATGAAGCGAGTTAGCCAGTCCACAGTCTGTAGCCTCCAGTCATTGTAAATTACTATTGCTTCACTACTTTTTGAAAAGTGGTTCCCAGCGCTCCGGTATATTTTACCAGGTATATACCTGCGGGTAATGCTGATACGTCAAGGGTTTGGGTTTGCGCTGTTACATTCATTCGCAGCATCGCTTTTCCCAGTAAGTTTATCATTTCTATGATGCCTCCTATTCGCAGGCCGCTTACTGTCATAAGCGCTGTTACCGGGTTAGGGAAAATAAGTATTTGACTATCCCGGGAATTTGACAATCGAATTGTTTTGCTATAAGTAAATCGCCCATCCTGGTCAATCATTTTGAGCCGATAAAAATAAGTGCCGGCCTTGAGAGTATGATCCGTAAAAGAATAGTGCTTATTACCCGGGCTGTTAGCAGCTATGACAGATCCTATCGTGGAAAATGTATTGACATTTTCATTACGTTCAATATTGAATTTCTGTGTGTTGAGTTCGTCTGTTGTTTCCCATGATAATATGTTGGCTGTCCCTTGTACAGTACCGTTAAAAGAAAGGAGTTTGAGCGGTAATCCCGATGAATAGACGGCTTCTACATAAAGCCGTTTAAAAGTTCCGCCACAAGGGTCGCCAAAATTTCCATTTGTTGCGGGGATATTACCAGAATTATTACCGATCAAAGCGGCCTGGACTATTGCCAGGCTGTTGGAGGCATGACAGGCGCCCTGTGTAAAGCTGCCGCAACTGCCATTAGGTGTTCCATAACTGGCAAAAGTTATAGAAATGAAAGTTCTTCCGGCTGGAGCTGTCAGCGTTAATGTCTGTCCTTCATTGACAGTGTTGCACATCGTTTGTGCGGAAATAGGAAAAGGAAAAACAAATACTGAGAAAGCAAATAATAAAATTTGCCTGGAAGTTGGATTTTTCATAAACGGAGGACCGGCTTTGGTTTTTATGTAAAGAAACAGGAATAACCTGTTGCAATATAGTCCGTTTTCAAAAGAGGCGGTATTAAAAAAATGAAGCACCCGGAACCGATCATTGAAGATCATATATGCAGCAGCAATACCGCTGCGATGCCCGCAGTCTCACTTCGCAAACGGTTATCGCCCAGGGAAACGGGCAGGAAATGATGGGTTATTGCAAATGCAATTTCTTCGCCCGTAAAATCACCTTCGGGGCCGATTAAAATTAATTGTGATCGAAGGGAGTTATTGGCCAGGTCGCTGAGACTTCCTTTTTTTCCATCCAGGCAATGTGCGATAAATTTCTGATCCTGCTGTGCCTCATTCACAACCTCGGTAAAAGTTGTGAGTGCACCCATTTCCGGCAACCAGCATTGCTGGCTTTGCAGCATGGAACTGACCAGTATATTTTTTATTCGCTCCTGCTTGATTTTTTCTTTTTCCGTTCGTTCACAGATCATCGGGATGATCTCTCCCACGCCGATCTCCGTTGCTTTTTCAAGAAACCATTCAAACCGGGATGCATTTTTCAGTAAGGAAATGGCGATGCTGATCTTTCTTGAAGACCGGGCTGTAAAATCAGCACTGATCAATGCAACGCGGCAATGTTTTTTGTGATCGTCAATGATCTCGCAGACTATCTTATTCCCTTTACCATCTGTCAGCAGGACCTGATCAGTTTTTTTCATACGCAATACCTGGATAATATGCCGGCTGGTTTCTTCAGCCAGCGTTATTTCCTTTACACCCGGTACATATTCTTCAGTATAAAAAAAAGGCAGGTTCAATTATCAATGTTAGATGTTAGATGTTAGATGTTAGATGTTAAATAAAGAATCAATGTTCTGTATTTAGTGTTTAGCATCTAACATTCAGCATTTAACATCTGTTAAAAAGGATCTTCATCGCTTGACAGATCATTCATCTTACTACCTGTCTGGATATATAATTTCGCATCGTCACCTCCTTCCGCTCCCGGTACAGGTTTCCAGTTACCTGGCATTGAAGGTCCGCCGGGCTGGCTGCCATCGTCTTCTACAAATTTTTGAATATGCAGTAAGGCTCTCAGCTTGATATTATCGAGCATACCGTTCCGGTGCTTGGCGATACGTACCCAGGTCTCTCCTTTATTATTCTCTCCCATTTCGTTTTGGGTGATATCGTAATATTCAGGACGATAAAGGAACATGACGAGGTCAGCATCCTGTTCGATGGCACCTGATTCCCGCAAGTCACTTAACTGTGGCATTTTCGTGCCATCCCTGGCGCCTCTTTTTTCCACTTCCCGGCTTAATTGTGATAAGGCGATGATCGGGACATTCAATTCTTTGGATAAAGCTTTCAGGTTACGGGAAATATTACTGATCTCCTGTTCACGGTTACTATTCCTGTTCTCACCCGTTCCACTCATCAGCTGGAGATAGTCGATAATGATCAACCCGATATCGTGTTTGTTTTTTAACCGGCGGCATTTAGCCCTTAACTCAAAAATATTCAGTGCCGGTGTGTCATCAATAAATAAAGGAGCTTGTGATAATCGTTGAATACCGCGTGCATACAATTGCTTCATCTCATGCTCTTCCAGTTTACCTCTTGCGATCTTTTCCAGCCAGATCTCACTTTCAGCGGCGAGGATACGTTGAACCAACTGGCCGGCGCTCATCTCCAGTGAAAACATAGCCACCGGTGTGGGCTTTGAGGCATGTAGTGCAGCATTCCTGGCCAGGTTAAGTGCAAAAGCCGTTTTACCTACGGCAGGCCTTGCCGCCAATATGATCAGGTCGGTATTCTGCCAGCCATAGGTTACGCGGTCCAGTGATGAAAAACCACTCGGGACCCCGGTAACATCTTCATTTTTATGACGCAGGTCCTCGATACGCTTGATGGTCTTTACCAACACTGAATCGATGGTATCGAAATTTTTTCTAAGGTGGTTATTGGTGATCTCGAATAATTTAGTTTCTGCGTCATCCAGCAGGTCAAAAACGTCGGTAGAATCTTCGTAAGCATCCCCGATGATCTCCCCGCTGATGCGGATTAGTTCCCGTTGAATAAATTTCTGAAGGATGATCCTTGCATGGGCCTCGATATTGGCGGAAGAAACAACGGCGTTGGTTAACTTGGTGACATAATAAGGTCCACCTACCATTTCCAGCTCTTCTTTGGTCCTTAATTCTTCTACTACCGTGAGAATATCGATTGGCTGGCTCTTATTGGCCAGGCTTTTCATCGCATTGTAGATACGCTGGTGCGCTTCTACATAAAAACATTCTGGTTTGAGTATCTCTACGATTGTGTCGAAGGCGCTTTTTTCAAGCATGATGGCACCCAGCACAGCTTCTTCCAGGTCTTTGGCCTGTGGCGGTACTTTGCCATACACCATGGTTCCGAGATCGAGTGAAGATTTTCTTCTTTGCTTTCCTGCAGGATATTGAGCGCGATCCTTATTATAATTAGTGAGATCCATTGTTCAGTTAAGACGATAAAAAATTAAACCATTGATACTTACCAATGACCTTGGGTTAGAATTCCAGACTTATTTAGTGAAATCGCTGACGCCACGAATAGGAATGTTCCCTGCAGTCAATACGGCGAAATAAGCCGCAAAAGCACTATCAAAAAAATTTTTCTTTCTGCACTTTTTTTCACCAGCACATTTCGGGTTATCCACAATCAGTCGCCAGCTTACTTGCCCAGGTCTTTTACAATGTACCGAAAAAAAGGAATGACGGGTTTATGATCCTGCACAATATTTTTTGGCGTGGTGAGTTATACAATTAGTTCTTTCCCACACCATAATATAAGCAGCCCTGCTGCTTAGACCCAAAGCTGCTGCCCCAAACTTGTAACAACTAAAATCAGGTGATATGGCAACAACCCTTTCCAGCAGCCACCTTTCCCAGGCAAAACCTGGGGTCCGACCCCTGCTCACCCAGGCACAGAATAACACCACTTTATGGATCGGTCATTTACAATCTGACCCGGTCGATCATTTTGCCGGGCAAACTTTCCTGAGTCCTGCCGAAGGGATACTGGATAATATCCAGGTTTACTCTTCCATGGTCCAGACACCCGGCGAGATCTTACTCACTCTCCATGAATTTGACAATAACAGGAAAGAATGGGGACCCTCCATTGCGAATGCAACCATTTCGCTGAAAAGTACGGATGAATCCCTGTGGGTGAGATTTGATCTTCAACCTGTGACTCTTAAAAAAGACACGAACTATGGATTCAGGCTCCAAACTTCCAATGCACTGATCGGCATCGGCGAAGCGGCCAGTGGAACCAGGCAACCTTTTTTATTCGGACATGAATGGCACGGAGATTCTAATAATCAACAGGGTCATTACTTTACTTATTTCAGCCTTGCTTTTAAGGTGGAGTTATGCGCCTAAGAAACTAAGGCCATGAAGATGAGAGAGAACCCCGTTCTGCGAAAGTAGGGCGGGGTTGTGTTTTAATTCATCACCATTTCGCGGGCGTTAGCCATTGCAGCAGCCGTAGGTCTTTCCCCACTCAGCATTCTTGCGATCGCAGTGATCCTTTCTTCCGTGTTCAGCTTACGAATATTCGTTACTACCCTGTCATTGACGATCTCTTTGTATACAAAGAAGTGCGTATCGGCTTTCCCGGCTATCTGGGGTTGATGGGTAATGCCAATGACTTGCCTGCGGGATGCTAATTCTTTTAATAATACGGCTACTTGCCGGGCTGCTTCCCCGGAGATCCCTGTATCTATTTCATCAAAGATCATGGTTGGCAGGTCAATGGATTGGGCGACGAGAGATTTGATACAAAGCATCAACCTGCTCAGTTCTCCCCCACTGGCAACCTTGCGAAGAGGAAGAAATTGTGTGGGGTCGGCTTGTTTGCCGGCAGGCAGGTTGGCATCGAACAAAAAATCGATCGTATCACAACCATCACTTTGCAATTCTGTCTTACCCATTTCAACTTTCAGTTTCGCATTGGGCATCCCCACCTGGGTAAGCAACTTGTTGACTTTATCTTCAAAAGGTTTTACCTGTTTGGTGCGGGCATCTGATATACGCATGGCCAGCCGGCCTGCATCTTCCCAGCATTGGATCGCCTCTTTTTCTTTCCGGGCAATCGATTCATCAATATCCAGTACTTCCTGTAATTTTTTCCCTAACGCTTCATGTATTTCCAGTAATTCCCTGGTGGATTTTACACCGTGCTTTTTTTGGAGCCGGTACCCCAGGGATAAGCGTTCATTTAATATTTCGATCCTGGCCGGGTCGAGGGTTACCTGGCTTTTCAGGTGTTCCAGCTCGCTGGCAATATCCTGTATTTCCACCTGGATGGATTGTAACCTGCCTGACAGGGATTGGAAACCTGCATTAGTGGAAGCAAAAGCATTCAATTGATTC
>DATINK010000286.1:0-5080 GCA_035474355.1 Chitinophagaceae bacterium
TCTTTATGTGTAAAGAATCTGAACGGAGGGGGTGGAATCCGTGGGAGCGGAAAGATTTGTTTGACTAAGTTAAACATTAGCTCATTAGCAGGTTATGGTCCAATTTTAGGTTAGTAATGCTATTCGTAATTCCGTAATCGTAGTTCGTAATTTACTCCCCGTCCCCTATCTTTGCCCCCCTTAAAAGAAGGGATACTAATTAGCCTGGACTAACTTAAATACCTGATACTGAACCTTTACTTATGGACAAATTGATCTACCTCGTTCCCGCAATGGGTGTCGTGGGGCTTCTGTATACACTTGTCAAATTTTCCTGGGTCTCCAAACAGGAAGCCGGTACCGACCGGATGAAAGAGATCAGCAAATACATTGCTGACGGAGCCATGGCATTTTTGAAAGCAGAATGGAAAATACTGACCTATTTTGCCGTGATCGTTGGTTTATTGCTGGGTTTCATGGGGAGTCGCAGTGCAAGTTCTCACTGGTCCATCGCCATCGCATTTCTTATTGGCGCTTTCTTCAGTGCCCTGGCAGGATTCATCGGGATGAAGGCCGCTACCAAAGCAAATGTTCGTACCACCCATGCAGCCCGTACCAGTTTTTCAAAAGCATTAAAAGTTTCTTTTGCCGGTGGTTCCGTAATGGGAATGGGTGTTGCCGGTCTCGCCGTCATGGGATTAGGCGGCGTATTTATTGTTTTACTTAAAGTCTTTGCGCCGGATGCGATCTCTACTTCACACGATGTGGGCCGGGCCATCGAGATATTGACGGGATTTTCATTGGGTGCAGAATCCATTGCGCTTTTTGCCCGCGTCGGTGGCGGTATTTATACCAAAGCAGCCGATGTAGGTGCTGATCTTGTAGGTAAAGTAGAAGCAGGAATACCTGAGGATGATCCACGTAATCCCGCAACCATTGCAGATAACGTGGGAGATAATGTAGGTGATGTGGCCGGCATGGGTGCCGATCTTTTTGGTTCGTATGTAGCTACAGTGCTTGCAACGATCGTATTGGGTCATGAAGTCACCGATTCCAGTAAAAATTCACTGGCCGATGGATTTCTCGGCTTCTCTCCTATACTCCTTCCCATGCTGATCGCAGGAATAGGAATTATTTTTTCAATCATTGGAACATTTTTTGTCCGCATCAGCGAACATGCCAAAGTAAGTACCGGGGTGGTACAAAGAGCATTGAATATGGGCAACTGGGGAAGCATTGTTCTCACAGCCATTGCCAGTTATTTTTTATGCATGTACATTCTTCCTCCCGGAAAATTATATATACGCGATTTCGAATTTACCAGGCTCCATGTTTTCGCGGCGATCGCACTTGGGCTCGTGGTGGGGACATTGATGAGTCTCATTACTGAATTCTATACTTCAATCGGGAAACGTCCCGTGAATACGATCGTGCGTCAATCAGGTACCGGGCATGCAACGAATGTTATTGGTGGGTTGGCTGTAGGAATGGAATCAACACTCTTCCCGATCATTGTTTTAGCTGCCGGCATCTATGGATCTTATCAACTGGCAGGTTTATATGGTGTGGCGATTGCCGCTGCAGGAATGATGGCGACCACTGCGATGCAATTGGCCATCGATGCATTTGGCCCCATTGCCGATAATGCCGGGGGTATTGCAGAAATGAGCGAATTACCGAAAGAAGTCCGGGAAAAAACAGATACACTGGATGCCGTGGGTAATACTACAGCAGCAACAGGAAAAGGTTTTGCGATTGCATCAGCCGCATTGACGGCCCTGGCGCTATTTGCAGCTTATGTAGGTGTTATCAATCAGAATGGATTCAGCATGGATGGCATTAATATATATAAAGCCGATGTGCTGGCCAGCTTATTTGTCGGGGGCATGATCCCTTTCATTTTTTCATCATTGGCCATACAGGCCGTTGGAAAAGCGGCCATGGCGATGGTTGAAGAAGTGCGCAGGCAGTTCAAGACCATTCCGGGTATTATGGAAGGAAAGGGAAAACCCGAATATGAAAAATGTGTTGCGATTTCAACGGAGGCTTCTATCAAAAAAATGATGGCCCCGGGAGCAATCGCCATCCTCTCTCCCATTGTCATCGGCTTTATTTTGGGTCCGGAAGCATTGGGCGGTTTCCTTGCTGGTGCTACCGTGAGCGGGGTATTAATGGGCATGTTCCAAAACAATGCTGGCGGGGCCTGGGACAATGCCAAGAAATCATTTGAAAAAGGCGCTGAGATCAATGGCGTTATACATTATAAAGGATCTGAGCCTCATAAAGCTTCTGTGACCGGGGACACGGTGGGTGATCCGTTTAAAGATACTTCCGGTCCATCGATGAATATCCTGATCAAATTGATGTCCATTGTATCCCTGGTACTGGCTCCCACTTTGGCGCAGATCTATAGTAAGAAAAAACCGCCTGAAGAACCGACTGTCGGAACAAGAATCGAGATCAAAGCAAGTCCATCAGCTTTACAGGCGAATAGTAAAACTACAGTTTCATTTCAGCCCTGATTTCCGGAACTTTACATTTAATATTTCACGCAGAGACGCAAAGGTTCGCTAAGACGCAAAATGAACCCGCGCCTTTGCGAAATCCTGGCTGTCTTTGCGTGAAACTCATTCAATCTCCATGCGTTCAGTTACACTCATTCTTTTATTATTTCCTCTTACTGTTTTTGCCCAACAGCAGTGCAAGGAATTCGACGAGCTCGTGCAAATGGAAAGGCAAAATCATGAACGTTTATATAGCCACCGCGAAACGAATGCCAGTGCCGCCTCCACCAATTTCGACGTCAAATATTACCGGTGTGAATGGGAAGTGGATCCTGCGGTGAGATATCTGAAAGGAGCCGTTACCGCTTACTATAGAATTCTTTCACCTACCAGCACGATTTCATTTGACCTCTCTTCCGGGCTTACCGTTGACAGTGTCAGGCAACGGGGTAATATTGTTTCTAAACAGTATTCATCGAATACGCTTCAGTTGACCTTTCCAACGCAAGTGAATGCGGGTGTTCTCGATTCTGTAACTATTTTTTACCAGGGCGATCCTCCTAATTCGGGAATGGGTTCATTCGTTCAATCTACGCATGCTGGTGTGCCGATCATCTGGACATTGAGCGAACCCTATGGTGCGAGGGATTGGTGGCCCTGTAAGAACGGGTTGGATGATAAAGCCGATTCGATCGATGTATTTGTTACAGCTCCCGCAGCCTATAAAGCAGTTTCCAATGGTTTATTACAAACTGAGGTCAATTTAAATAATGGAAAAAAACGCAGCTGGTGGAAGCACCGCTATCCTATTGCATCCTACCTGGTTGCTTTTGCAGTAACGAATTATTCTTTTTTTACAAATACCGTTCAGCTGGGCGCTGTTTCTTTACCCGTACAAACTTATTGCTATCCTGAAAACCTGGGGTCGTTCCAAACAAGTGCTTCCTGGGTATTGGATGCATTACAACTCTACCATAATACTTTCGGTGATTACCCATTCATCAACGAGAAATACAGCAATGTTCAATTCCATTGGGGAGGTGGAATGGAACACCAGACCGCCAGCTTTGTCAGCAATAATGGCGAAGGTTTGTTGGTCCATGAACTGGGGCACCAGTGGTTCGGCGACAAGATCACTTGCGCCAGTTGGGAAGATATCTGGCTCAACGAAGGCTTCGCCACCCAACTGACCAGTGTATATATGGAGTGGAAATATCCGGCGGCTGCCCTTGCTACCCGTATCAATGAGATCAATACCATTACTTCCCAGCCGGGAGGTTCTGTAAAAGTTGATGACACCAGCAATGTTTCCCGGATCTTCAATTCCCGGCTTAGTTATTACAAGGGATCACATCTTTTATTTATGCTCAGGTGGAAACTGGGTGACTCGGTATTCTTCCGTGCCATACGTCGTTATCAAAAAGACCCGGCGCTGATCTATGGTTTTGCACATACGGATGACCTGCGAAGAAACCTGGAACTGGAAAGCGGGCAGGATCTGAAATCTTTTTTTTCAGATTGGTTTGAAGGACAGGGTTATCCCAGTTATAAAGTCGAATGGAATCAATTGGGCTCGGGTTATGCCCGGATCAAACTGTCCCAAACTACCTCTCACCCTTCTGTAAATTTTTTCGCCTTGCCAGTGGCTTTGAAATTCAAAAATGCAACGCAGGAAAAAACGATCGTTGTAGATAATAAATCCAATGCAGAGATCTTCATCCGGAATATCGGTTTCCGCGCCGATACGGTGATCATCGATCCGGAATACTGGCTGATCTCAAAAAACAATGTTTCTAAAAAGATCGAAGAATCACTGACAGGTGCAGATCTGTTGCAGGTGTTTCCCAACCCGGTAAAGGATCAGTTCTATGTTTACCTGGGAAATTTTTCAGCTTCATCCGCCAACCTGGCCTTATATAATTCTGCGGGACAACTGACCTGGTCGAAAAAACTTATACTTCAAAATGGCTCGGAATTTACAGAAGTTCCTTCCGCCCATCTCGCTTCGGGTGTTTATATGTTGCAGGTAATTACAGAGAACGGCATGAAGCTCACCAAGAAAATTATCAAATAATAACCTGAATAATTCTTTCATTACCGGGATTCCAACATAGCACCTGACGTTCCTATGGAACGTTATATTCTTTTGCTGCTTTTGACTACCCATCTTCTGTCCTGATGGGACAAATGAAAATTACTATTCAGGTCCCAGGCTTATTTAAATTTTTTGATCGATTCAATGATATGGTCAACATCATCCATAGATAGGTTCGGATGTAAAGGAATGTTCAGCGCTTCTTCATTTAATATTTCACAATTGGGCAACGAGGATCCCGTTTGAAACATTTTATTCAGATGTAATGGCGGATACCGGAGTGTTGTATAGATTCCTTTACTATAAAGGTACTTTGCCAGTTTATCCCGGTTCGGGGTACGGATCGCGTAAGTGAAATAAGAATGCGTTTCATGCGATTCCGGACCTGGTGGACAAATAATCCAATCTTCTTTCCCCAATTCAGCTGAATAAATATTCCAGATCTTTCCTCTTATCTCCTGTAATTCATCTAGTTTGGCCAATTGGGCCAGGCCGATACTGG
>DATINK010000287.1:0-12246 GCA_035474355.1 Chitinophagaceae bacterium
TTGAAAGTGGCTTAGCCAACAAGATAAAAGCTGATAAGAACTTCGATGCCAATAAGATAGAGTGGAAATTACAATTGGCAATTCAGCAACTACCTGAAAAACAGAGAGTTGTATTTGGACTCCGTTATTACGACGAAATGCCCTATGAAGAGATGAGTAGAGTGTTGGAAACCAGCGAGGGAGCACTAAAAGCCAGTTATCACCACGCGGTCAAAAAAATAGAAGATTATATGCTAAATCATTAAACTTTGGGGGCCGAAAATCGTCTTATTAAACGTAAAAATGACTCAGAACAACAACATATTACAAGAGTTACTTGAGATGGAAAGCACACTGGCCAACATGGCTCCTCAAAATACCTATTCAGTACCCGAGGGATATTTTGAGGAACTGGCTAACCTTGTGTTAAGTCGGATCCGTGCGAATGCTTCCCAATCAGTAGCTGAAGAACTGGGTCATCTTTCCCCGTTTTTATCCGGCCTTTCCCGTAAGATGCCATTCACTGTTCCTGCCGGTTATTTTGAAAATATGAATACGGCAGGATCATATCCAACGGATGCAGAACCGGCATCAGCCCAGGAAGAGTTAGCTCGTTTATCCCCGATGCTCAGCGGATTGAAGAAAGAAGTTCCTTATGCTGTTCCGCAGGGATATTTTGAAAACCTTCACGAGCTGCGTTCAAAGAAAGATGCGCCTGTTGTTTCCATCGGAAGAAAATGGTTGCGTTATGCCGCCGCCGCTTCTATTGTGGGTCTTCTTGGCCTCGCTGGTATACTGGTGATCAATAAACGTAATGAACCTGAAAACAGAATTGCCAGGATTGAAAAGAGTCTCAATAAAGATCTGAAGAACGTTAACGAACAGGAGCTGACTGCATTCGTACAGCAATTTACAGACGTTTATTCGACTAAAGATGAAGTGATCACTACAGACCAAAAAGCGGAGATCAAGGAATTGCTGAAAGATATCCCGGATACTGAATTAAAAGAATTCCTGGCGGAAACTTCAGACCCCGGTACAGGAGATGAAATTTCAATTAATTGATGTGAAAAAGTACCTGCTCATATTAACCCTGATCCTCTCTACGGCATTTGCAGCATTTGCCCAGGAGGGTGACAATGACGATCGCGCAGGCAAACTGCAGGAGCGGATGAAAACATACATTCAAAAAAGACTCAGCCTTACGAATAACGAAGCGGAAAGATTCAGCCCTGTCTTCCTTCGCTATCTCATGGAATTAAGAAGGACCCACCGTGAAAATATGAATGACAAGCCTTTGCTTCAATTACGCATTGCCGAAGTGCGGCTGAAATTCCGTGATGAATTCAAACAGATTATCGATGAACAGCGGGCCAATAAGGTTTTCGAGATCCAGCGGGAATTTGAAAGAAAAGCAATTGATGAACTCAAGAACCGGCAAATTGAAAACCGGCCCCGTAGATTCCGCTCCCTCATTCAATAACGTTTAACATCTATATATTTAAATTTTGGTGTTTTTCATAGGTTAGCAACGGCCGGCTCTATCCAGAGTTGGCCTTTATTTTACCTCCCCTGCCCCTCCTGAAGGAGGGGATCATTTTTTATAAATAGGTGTACTGATATCGTGATAGAATAAGAAAGTCCAGTTTTGTTGCCACCATTCGCGTCTTAATTCCATAGCCTTCTTGCCATCAAAATCATATTTGGCTACAAAACGATGTTTCATTTGTTGTAACTGGGGTGCATCATCTCCACCGAAAAAAATATCCTCTCCATTTTCCTTTATGTGGAACACCTGGTGGTTCGGTGAATGGGCGCCTGTTACCGTATAGTGGATATATTCATCGATTTCGCCTTCCTTATCATCCAGCAGGACTACCTGTGAAGACTCTTTTAATGCTTCCAGGTCCTCCGTTATGAAAGAAGGGAATCCTTTTGAAAAAGCGAATGCAAGTTCTTTCGCCTGCAGGTAATATTTTGCATGGGGGAAACTCAGTTTGGCATGATTGCCTTCTTCTGAAACTCCGCCTGCATGGTCCTTATGCAAATGAGATAATAAAACCTTTGTAATACTTCCAGATTCGATGCCGGCTGCTTCAAGATTCGCGTGGATCTGCATTTTGCCTGCCAGATTTCTGAATCCCATGCCTGTGTCAAGTAAAAGAATGTCTTTTGAAGTAACAATACAAAAGGGCTGGACTTCTACAAGTAATGAACCTGCAGGCCTTGATTGCAGATCATCGCTTTTCTCATTGAATGGAACAAAATGTTTTGTTTTATCAACAGTGAAGCTGCCTTCTGATAAAGGGTAGACATTCATATCCTGGTTAATAATTTAAAATTCACGTTTACAAATGTATGAGTAAAGCTGAACTGTTCTGAAAGTATACAGGCATATTTAAAGACCGAAGATTTCTTGTATCGCAGGGAACGCAGGGGGTTCGCAGAGAACGCAGAAGTGTTTTTCTCTTTAATTGAAAGAAAAAAATTAAAAGAATATGAGGAAAACACTATAACACAGTAAGCTTTTATATTCAAATTTGTATGGCAAAATTTCATAAATATGATTGAAAATGAAATATCGGGGATAATAGTGGAAGAGGCAATTTACATTCATAAGACTATTGGGCCTGGAATGCTGGAATCAGCCTATGTTCATTGTCTTGCCTATAGGTTGACACAAAGAGGCTTGAATATTAAAACCCAAGTACCTGTACCTTTAATTTTTGAAGGGATAAAGTTAGAATGTGGATACCGTGCAGATCTCGTTGCAGAAAACAAAGTTATAGTCGAAGGGAAATGTGTCGATTTATTAGCCCCTATACATATTGCTCAAATATTGACTTATTTGCGGTTTCTTGATCTCCGTCTTGGACTCTTATTGAATTTCAATACTGTGTTTATGAAAGATGGAATAAGGAGAGTGGTGAATAAATTATAATAATTCTGCGTCCCCTGCGGCACTCAGCGTTCTCTGCGCTACTGTATTTAAATGTAACAAAATAAATGACTGTATCTTAAAATTACACGTCATTCTACCGTAAGACCATTTGCCGATCAGCGTCCAGCCGTATAAGAATGAAAAGCAGAAGCGTAAAAGTCAATAATGACGTTCCTCCATAACTGACAAACGGCAAAGGGATCCCGATCACAGGCGCCAATCCAACCGTCATCCCAATATTGATCGCTATATGAAAAAAGAAGACTCCCGCCACCCCATAAGCATAACAACGGCTGAATGTACTTCGCTGCCTTTCGGCAAGTGTAATGATCCGGAATAAGAGAACCAGGTAAATGCCCATCAGCACAATGCTCCCTGCAAAACCAAACCCTTCTCCTACCGTACAGAAAATAAAATCAGTTCTTTGTTCGGGCACAAAATCATTTCTCGTCTGGGTTCCCTTCAGCAAACCCTTGCCCCAGGTGCCACCGCTGCCAATGGCGATACGCGATTGCCGCACATTATAACTGGTACCGGTTTCTTTTTTCTTTGGCGTAGCCTCCACCTCGCCCTTTAACCGGTAAGGGTTTTCTTTTCCAAATAGATCATAGATCCGTTCTACCTGGTGTTTCGCCAGCACTTTTTTGAATAGGAAGGGTACCGCAAATCTTTGGATCCCCACGCAAACGAACCAGAGGAAAACGATCGTCACCAGTATACTTCGTTTTCGATTGATCGGCTTTCTCAGTATATATATGGTGAGGAGGGCGATCCCGGTAAGTATGACAGCCAGGGTGTTGGGCTCTACGATAATACTGGCAACGATCAATGCCGCCACGGCGAACCCAATGATCAGGAAGATCGAGGGTAATCCTTCGCGGTACATCACGATAGAAAATGCAAAATAGACAAGCGCCAGTCCCGTTTCACTTTGCATGATGGTCAATCCGGCCGGCAACAAGGCAATACAGGCCGCAATAAACTGTGATCTTGTTTTTGAAAAATCTGTTTCCGGCCTTGAAATATATTTTGCCAGGGCCAGGGCCACACAGATCTTGCAGAATTCCGCCGGCTGGAATTGGAAAGTGGAACCGACTTTTATGATCGACTCTGTTCCCTTTACGCGGGAATGGAAAGGAAACACCAATAACAATAATAAAATGCCGAAAGTATACCAGATATTGGCGGTGGCAGAAAAGAATTTACTATCGGTGAGCAATACAAATAAGGCAAAGACGGCGGAAGCAATAAAAAAATAAAATTGTTTACTATAGTCTGTTTTGAATTTTAAAAAACTTTGTAACAAAGGATCTCCTTCCTTATAGGTAGCCGCGAATATGGCCGTGAGGCCGATGGCGACCAGTAATAAATAGATCCAGACCAGGCTCCAATCGATCCCTTTAGATATGGTTGGATTGGGTTGGTTCATACTTCTGTTGAAAGAATTTTATTTCTTTTTGCAATACCATGATTTGACTTTCTGTCAGCTTGCAGGATCATGAAAGATTCACCGGATATTTTTTTCACCGGCGCTCCATTTCCCGGTCCGCCCCCGTTATTCGTTTGCGTAGTATCTGTAACGGGATCGTTATCCTGCTGATCAAGATCATCCAATTTAATCCTGACCCTTTCCAGCGAATCCATTCTTACCTGTCGCAACGAATCGCGTGTCTTCATTTTTTTCAGCATCAATGCCGGTATCAGGCTCGTTTTCACCAGGTTTTCTTCTATGCCAAGCCGGTTACTTGCAATCGTGTCGTTCAAATATTTTTCAATCATCAGGCTGACGATCGGCGCGGCAAACGTAGCTCCAAATCCGCTGTTCTCTACCACGCACATGATGGCGATCTTTGGATTATCACGCGGTGCAAAAGCCGCGAAGAAAGAGTGATTTTTTTGTTTGACCCCCCTGTAATAGTTTTCAACCGTACCTGTCTTTCCGCAAACCACGATGCCTGGAACTTTAGCGGCTCTTCCCGTACCCGTTTCCATCACCCCCTGCATCCCATCCTGCACTGCAGTAAAAATGCTGTCGGGGATATCGATCGGAACATTTTTTACTTTAAATCTTTCTAATAATCCAAATTTATCCCCGCCATCTATCGAGTCAACCAGGTGGGGAATGATATACCATCCTTTATTGGCGAGATAAGCCATTTCATTGGCGACCTGTATGGGTGTGGCATTCACTTCGCCCTGGCCAATACTGACCGACCTGAAATTGCAATAACCCCACCTGCCCTTACCATATACCTTATTGAAATCCTCGGGCGTAGGAATATTTCCTTTTTGTTCCGTAGGTATATCCACACCCAGCTTATGCCCCAGTCCAAATGCATACATATACCGGTTCCAGCTTCGAAGACTGCTGTCAATATCAGGAAACTTCGGGTTATTGATCACCCGCTGCATCACGTTAGCGAAATAAGTATTACATGAATGCGTGATAGCAGTTCTGAGGAAAAATGTACCGGGGTCCAGGCATTTCATCGCTTTAACAGTACCACAGCCATAGAAAGCTCCGCTACAACTGAAAATGGTAGAAGTAGTGATCATATTTTCATGCAAACCGACCAATGCCTGTAATGTTTTAAATGTCGAACCGGGTGAATAATTAGCATTCACCGCCCGGTTCAGGAAAGGCAGGCGGGGATCCTGGTTCAGATCGGCAACATGTCGGCCACGGTCAGCTCCTGTTAAATAATTCGGATCATAAGTAGGACTGCTTACCATGGCAAGTATTCCTCCTGTCTTAGGATCAATGGCAACAATAGAGCCCACTTTGTTGATCATGAGTTTCTCACCTTCCTTTTGCAATTCAATATCCAGGCTCGTAAATAAATTATCGCCGGCTATCGCTTCTTCATCCATTGATCCACCTTCATAAGGGCCCTTGATGCGGTTGAAATTGTCTTTCAGGAAATATTGTACTCCTCTTTGCCCCATCAGGGCTTTTTCATAACTGTTCTCCATACCCGTAATGCCTGCATAATCCCCGATCTGGTAACCATCGTCTTTATGTCGCCTGAGATAACTGCTGTCCACTTCACCGATATAACCCACAATGTTAGCAGCACAATTAAAAGGATAAGACCTCACGGGCCTGTCCTGTATAAAAAACGCGTTCTGGAATTTCCAGAGATTTTCCTGGAGCCTTGCAAATTTTTCAGGAGATAAAGATGCTTCAAATAAGGAGCTGCGTACAGCTGATTTATTTTTAAAAATAATATTCAATATCCTGCGCCGGTACTCAGCCGTGTCGATATCCAGGAGCTGGCAGAAAAAAGCAGTATCGATACCACGGGCCATAGATGGCGTCACCATCAGGTCATAAGCCGTTGTATTATTCACGATAATGTTTTTCTTTCTGTCCAGCACCAATCCTCTCGGCGGGTAAACCGTTTTTTTCAAAATGGCATTCTCATCTGCGAGGCGCTGGTATTTACCGGAGATGACCTGCAGGTAAAATAATTGTCCAACGATCACTAAGAAAGCTACCAGGAAAATAAGGCGGATAATACGGCTCCTTGATTGATTGAATGCTGGCATATTCAACTTTACGTTGTACTTGCACGGAGTTTCCGGTTGCGGCGAACCAGTAATTCGGCGGTTAAGATCAATAGCATACTGATTCCCGTTGTAGCGACCACTTTGATGATAAAATCAAAGAAACTCCCGAAATCAAGCCATTCAAGAAAGGTCATGTAGCCATGGTGCAGGAGAGTAAGCACAAAAACATAGATCCCATAGGGTCGCCAACCCATGGATCCCGGTGAAGGTTCCCGGTAAGTGTATTCGGAACTGTCTTTTGGCGTTAACACCTGGATGATGAAAGGACGGAAATAGGCTATGAGTACGCAGGCGGCAGCATGCAAACCAGGCACTACCATAAAATAGTCCAGGGTGAGCCCTGTCAGGAACCCCGCCACCAGTAACCCTACCCTGGAAATGGATATGGGGAGCCAAAGAAGAAAAAGGTAATATATATATGGAGTGATAAACCGGTGCAGGAAGGGGATCTTGTTCAGGATAAATACCTGGATCCCCAGGAAAAGTATAAACCGGATGATATTTTTCAGCGTATCGTTCAACGATGGGGTTTTTTGGTTTCTTCAAGATTTTTACGGGTTTCTTCGAAAAGCCTGACCTGCTCGGCCCGGTCGAGGTTCTCAATGACATGAACCTGCTGGAGACTATAAAAATTGGCGGCCGTCCTGATCCTGAGTAAATAAAGTCCCGTGGTATTATCTGTTTTGATATCCGCAACAGTCCCTACCATATAACCCGGGGGAATATTAAATGAGTATTTGCTGGTGAGTATGGTGTCGCCCGGTTTCACATCCACTGTTTTTGGGATTTTTTTCAGCAACAGGAAGCGGGGATCTTTTCCATCCCATTCCACCGTTCCGAATTCGCCGGTTTTTTTCAACGAAGCATTGACAGTGCTTTGTACATTCAATAAACTCATCACCTGGCTGAAATTAGCGCTTACATTTACGACCACTCCCACCACGCTTCCGTCTGAACCGATCACGGCCATATTATCTTTTATACCCTGTGCAGATCCACGGTTGATCTGCATATAGTTTTTGGGGAAGATGACGGTGTTATATACAACGACGGCACTCCGGGAAAGATAACGCCGGTATTTCCCGGATGAATCGATTTGAATAGAATCGGTTACCAATTGAACGGTAGTATCATGGCTTGCATAATTGCCGGAAAGAAGATTAAGCAACGAGTCGTTGAGTTTATGAACCCGCCGGTTCTCTTCTTTCAAACTGAAATAGTCCTGGATCTTATTATATTGTTTATTGATGCGGCCGGTGACTTCATTGGCAATACCCAGGAATTTGGCCCGGTGAAATCGGTTGTATGTAAACAAAAACCAAAGCGACAGTGCCTGAAGGGCCAGGAAACTAAAAAAGGTGAAATACCGCCGGATGAAGAGAAATATATTACGCATGGGCCCAGCCTTCCCCAGGAGAAGATTTGATGGAGAATTATCTCATTACAAAAGGATACCTGTTATAATTTTTCAATGCTATTCCTGTTCCCCTCACTACACTTTTCAATGGATCATCCGCTATATGCACAGGTAACTTGATCTTTAAACTTAATCGTTTATCCAGGCCTCTTAACAAAGCACCGCCACCTGTCAGGTATAATCCACGACGATAAATATCGGACGCCAGCTCCGGAGGCGTTTGTTCAAGTGCTTTCAATATGGCTTCTTCGATCTTGAATACGCTTTTATCCAAAGCTTCCGCGATCTCCTGGTAACTCACCATGATCTGTTTGGGAATACCCGTCACCAGGTCACGTCCGTTTACGGGAATATCTTCCGGTGGGTTGTCGAGATCTTTCATAGCAGCACCCACCTGTATCTTGATCTGTTCAGCAGTACGTTCACCGATCAGTAAACTATGATAACGACGAAGTGCTTCCATGATGTCTGCGGTGAATTCATCACCCGCAATGCGAATGGATTGATCGCAAACGATACCTGCCAATGCGATCACGGTGATACCCGTTGTACCACCGCCGATATCAATGATCATATTACCCACCGGCTCTTCCACATCAATACCGATACCTAATGCAGCAGCCATCGGTTCATGTATGAGATAAACTTCTTTTGCACCGGCTTGTTCAGCACTGTCTCGTACTGCTCTCTTTTCTACTTCAGTGATGGATGAAGGAATACAGATCATCATTCTCCAGCTTGGCGGAAAGAGTGGTTTTTTTGGATAGACCAACTTGATCAGTTCCCGGATCATCAGTTCTGCAGCATTGAAATCTGCTATCACACCATCTTTGAGTGGCCTGACTGTGCGGATACTTTCATGGGTTTTCTCATGCATCATCAATGCTTTCTTTCCCACTGCGAGTACGTGTTTAGGATTATTGCGATCCAATGCAACAATGCTGGGTTCGTTAACCACGACTTCGTCATTATGTATAATCAGGGTATTCGCCGTACCTAAATCGATTGCGATTTCTTGTGTAAACCAGTTGAAGAGTCCCATTAAATTTTCGAGGAATTGTTGGCTGCAAAGTTGAAGGAAATAATTCGAATTAGCAAGGCGAAACGATTGATACATAACATTTAATTTCATGTATGCGAATTATTACCCGGACCATCCTGGTACTTTCGGTCGTAAGTCTGATTGCGGATATCGCAAGTGAAATGTTGTATCCCGTGATCCCGGTCTACCTGAAGCAGATCGGGTTCTCGGTTTTCCTGATTGGGGTGTTGGAGGGACTGGCCAACTTCACTGCGGGTATCAGTAAGGGGTATTTTGGAAAATGGAGCGACCGGTCAGGCTTACGTTTGCCTTTTGTCCGGTTAGGTTATCTCCTAAGTGCCCTTTCCAAACCGATGATCGGGTTTTTCGTCTACCCATTATGGGTATTCCTGGTAAGAACCGTTGATCGGTTGGGAAAAGGCATCCGGACGGCAGCCCGGGATGCCATGCTTTCGCAGGAATCTACCCGGGAAACCAAGGGCCGGGTCTTCGGATTTCATCGTGCGATGGATACTTTCGGCGCCACCCTGGGACCATTGATCGCCCTGGTATTCCTTTATTTCTATCCCGGCCAATTTAAGACCATCTTCCTCCTGGCCTTTATCCCCGGTATACTGTCCGTAGTCCTCATCTTCCTGCTGAAAGAAAAAAGGAATCCTGTGTCAACCCTCGAAAAGGGGAATTTTCTCTCTTTCTTTAAATATTGGAAGATCGCCAGCCCCGAATTCAAACGACTTACGGTCGGCCTGGTACTATTTGCGCTGTTCAACAGCTCAGACGTTTTTTTATTGCTGAAGACAAAAGAAGTCACTGGCGACGATACCCTGACGATCGGGGCCTATGTTTTTTATAACCTGGTCTTTGCCACTGCATCTTACCCAATGGGTAAACTGGCGGATAAATTTTCATTGAAAAAAATATTTGTGGCCGGGCTGATCCTTTTCACAATGGTGTATGCAGGTTTCGCATTCCGGCCGGGTATCGTTGTCATCTTTATTTTATTTTTCGGATATGGCTTATATGCCGCCGCAACAGAAGGAATCGTCAAAGCCTGGGTATCCAATCTTGCGCATGATAAAAACACAGCAACCGCCATTGGATTCTACACATCCTGCGAAAGTATATGTACGCTTTTCGCCAGTATCATTGCCGGAATTTTGTGGAGCCGTTTCTCCAGTGAAGCCACTTTTCTAACCACTGCTGCTGTTTCCTTCATCGTTGTGTTTTATTTTATATTGAAAATCAGGAAATAATAACTGGTTTCAACCGACTGTATTTACCGTGACATTGGCACGGTAATGGAAGCCCTTCCCTTACCCGAACCACCCTGTATCAAAAATATTTTTATGAAGAAGTTCATTTTATTCATGGGTGTGTTCCTTATTTTTTTTGCAAATGCAAATGCACAAAGCCGGAGTACAAACAGTTCTTCTTACCGCACGGCACTGGGCGTGAAAATCTGGGATGGTGGCGGTATCAGCCTGAAACATTTTGTGAGTGGAAATACAGCATTGGAAGGCGTGGGTTATTTCTGGAGACAGGGATTCCGGCTCACCGGCTTACTCGAGATCCATGGCCCGGTTTCCGGCGCCCCGCTCAAATGGTATATCGGTCCCGGCGCACATATTGGTTTTTATAATTCGAAGTTTGGCGGCGGTTCATTTATCGGTATCGATGGCGTCCTTGGAATTGATTTCAAATGCAGAGCTGCTCCTTTAAATCTTTCCCTCGACTGGCAACCTTCTTTTGAATTTGGAGATAACCGTGGATTTGCAGGAAGCTGGGGGGGATTGGGAATACGATATACTTTTTAGCCCCCATTTGTTTTGCCCCCATCCCCTAAAGGGGAGAAGAGTTAGATTCTTAAGAAACGAATCCGAGGCGTTTTTCAATACCCGTTGGCAAGACAGGCAATTTTCTTCTTTCAATCAAAAAACTATTCAACTGGGCGATCTCTTTAAAGATGTAATGCTTGTCGGCGGCATCTTTGAGATAATCCTTGCCGGTGCTACCGCCGGTTCCGATGCGTGTGCCGATCATGCGGTGTACCATATTCATGTGCCGGTATCTCCAGGAACTCAATTGTTCATCGATCTCCAGCAAAGCATTCAATAAATGAAAGGGAAGCTGAAGCATGGGGTATCCGCGGTAAAGCATAATAAACAATGCAGCCCGTGAGGCTTTTGCTGTAATTGTTCTTGCCGGGTTGTCTGTCATAAATATTTCATCAAAGGCCCCGCTATTATTCTTTTCCGCTTCCGCAAGGCTATTGATATACTGATAACGATATTCTGACCAGAATGGATGAACATCCTTTGCCTTGTTATGTACTTCGAATTCCTTCCAGTTTCCTTCTTCATTGAAAAAGGGCATTCTTTCCAGCCAGGTATTCATCAATTGCAGCAGGGATAGATGGCCTTCCGCCTTTTTGATCGTTTCAATTTGTTCCTTCCTGAGTTGAGAAACATAGTAATCCTTTCCGTGGCGGTGTTCGAATTTCAAGCCCAGTTTCGCCTCAAGTTCTTTGAACTGCCAGCTCTGGAAACCGGAAGCAGGGCGCAGCATGTCCCGGAAATCCAGGAAATCCATGGGTGTCATGGTTTCCATGATATCTACCTGGTGGACAAGTACGCGCAGGATAGTGATCATCCGGTTGAGACGATGAACCACGGTTTGTAATTCCGGTGAATTATCATTCAATGCGGGTTTGCCCATGATGGCAATGATCGAGTCAGTTTCAAAATGTAGCTGGCGGAACCATAATTCATACGTCTGGTGCACAACAATAAATAACATCTCGTCGTGCGCCGGCAGGTTCTTCTTAAAACTTTCGGGTGCCTGTGCGTTCAGAATGGTATCCAGTTGCAGGTAATCGTGGTAATGAATCTCCATGAATGTAAAATATAGAATGTAAAATGTAGAATGTAAAAGTAAGGAAGATCAATTTTTAAACTCAAACCCGATATCCGTACGGTAATAGATTCCTTCGAAATGTATTTTATCCAGCGCATGCAATGAATGCTCTACTGCATCGGGAATGTTCTTTCCATAAGCCGTTACACATAGCACCCTTCCCCCGCTTGTTACAACTTTTCCCTTTTCGGATCTGGTACCGGCCTGGAAAACCAGCGTGTTTTTTCCGAATTTCTTATTCAGCCCGGTGATCTCATGTCCTTTTTCATATGCCAGGGGGTAACCAAAGCTGACTGCCATCACGGTAGCTGCCGCTCGCTCATCCACACGCAAAATGACCTGGTCTAATTCCTGGTTGGTGGCCGCCACGCAAAGTCCGACAAG
>DATINK010000288.1:0-4129 GCA_035474355.1 Chitinophagaceae bacterium
CGCCCCAGGATATTATTAATATGGAGTCGGGTGAACAGGGCCAGGCTGCAAATTCATTGATCAAACATGCTCCAAAGATCTATAGTTCAACCTGTAAGATCGATTGGAACCAGCCAACATCGCAAATTTATAACCTGATCAGGGGGCTTTCTCCCTTTCCCGGGGCATTTACTGAATTGGGCGATAAAACTTTAAAAGTGTTCAGCAGCGGGATTGAACTGGCAGTGCCTACTTCCAGGAGAGGTCGCTGGGAATCAGATAAAAAATCCTTTCTGAAATTTGCTTGCGCGGATGGCTATATCCACGTAAAGGATATTCAACTGGAAGGAAAAAAGAGAATGCACATCGAAGAATTTCTACGCGGCTTCCGTTTCTAATAATTCACTTTGACGATGAATTTATCTATCTCCGAAACGTTCAAGGCAACGGCAGCGGCATTGCTGATGCGGATATTCAATCCTTCATTCTGACGGATGCCATTCATTTCACCCAGGACTTTAGCATAGACCGCTTTGTTATTATCGGGGTTAGTGATCTTCACGATCGTTCCCGGATCCACTTTATCCATCAACAAATAATATTTGTAATCCTGCCAGCCGCTCGCGGTCTTGAATATTCCTGCAGTCACCGTTTCATTTTTTGAAGATGAGGATGATTTGGATTGCAGTTCAAACGAGGATTTGAAATAACCCTGGTCACCCGTTGCCGGGTTTTGATTGACCACTACCGGGATCTTTTTCTCGATCACGGGTTCCGTTACCGGTGTTTTCTCAATGGGCTTTTCAACAGCCGGTTCAGTCTTTACACTCTTCTCTTCCGTTTTTATTTTTTCTTCAACGGGTTCGGTTTTACCTTTTAATGTAACAGCAGGCAATTCTTTGGACATAATAAAACCAATCACCAGTTTACTGTCTTCTTCAGCCTGGTCGCCTTTGATCCCGTTCCAACGCCTGAGGTTGTCAATTGAAACTTTATTATTCGCATTACTGACCTTACCCAGGCTTTGTTTTTCGCTCACTTTGAAATAAACCGGTGTGCCCGTATTCCCGGATTGTATAAAATTGGCATCAGTAAGGGGGATATGGATCGTTTGGCCGATATTCAATCCTTTTTCCATGTCCAGTTTGTTGAAGGCTGCCATTTCTTTGGCTGAAATATTATACAACCTGCCAATGGAATAAAAATTTTCCTTGGCGACTACTTTGTGATCGACATATAATCCTTTATCGCTGCTTTTCACGAGGAGCTCGTGAGATTGGGAATAGACGAGGCTGAAGGCAAATAGAAAAAGGGCCGTTATTAAAATGGTCTTCTTCATGGTAACTGGTTTTAAAACACAAAGATGTGAAATTTTTCGGGAAGAAAGAACGGTTAACTTTCTTTTAAGATTCTCCAGTCCTTTGGATAATAATTATTGACCCTGTTTCCCAGGCCATTCATCCATCCCAGTGCATGTCCCTCAAAGCAGGCGACCTGCCAGCCTTTTGGCAGGGTCGACTTCAATTCTTTTTTTTGTAAAAAACGGATAGCTTCTTTCTTATCGAGCTCAGTTCTTATCACGGAGGGATGCAACAGGTTACTCAATGCCAGTGAATGATCAGGAATCAATTTATCCCGGGCCATTTCCCCAACGACCACACCTGAATATATAACCCGTAGCCTGCTGATCAATAATTCAAAATCAGGCCTTGCACCTGCGGGCCAGGCATAGATCGTTTTATCATTTCTCACGAGTTCAACACTTCCTTCTTTGATCCAACCCCCGATGATCTGCATTTCTTTTTTGTCGGGGGTTTCCATTTTGTTTCCCCGCCCTGGTCCATTGGTATTTTCAGTATTTATCTTTCTTAAACAAGCAAGGAAAAATCCTTCTCCTTTTAATTTATCGGGGAAAAAACGGTAGGCCGAAGCACCTGCTGCTGTTTTTATTTCTACAATTCCCCAATCACTGTTTACCGGCAGGGGAATGCTGACTGCCTGGTGTTCTTGCAGCAGGCGATCGACAATATCTTCATCTTCTTCTTTAGAATAAGAACAGGTCGCATAGATCAATACTCCGTTTTCTTTGAGTGCCGGCCAGGCATCTTCCAGTATCCTTTGCTGGCGGCGGTTACAGAGCTTTACTGCATCTTCGCTCCACTCTTTGATGGCATCCGTGTCTCTCCTGAAAAGTCCGCTCCCGCTGCAGGGCGCGTCAACAACAATTAGGTCGAAATAATTTTCAAGCTGCCGGAAATCAGCGGGATCGTTACGGGTTATTACCGTATTACCAGCGCCCCATTTGATGATATTTTCTTTTAAAACATTCACCCTTGACCTGATCACTTCATTACTGACAAGAATGCTGCCTGGTGAGATCAAAGATTGAATATGCGTGGACTTTCCACCCGGTGCCGCACAGAGATCTAAAACTTTCAGCGGTTGTGAGAGATCGAAGCATTCACGTAATGCATGACCGAGAAACATGGAAGAAGCTTCCTGCACATAATAGCAGCCGGCATGAAAGAGAGGATCAAATGTGTAAGATGGGCGTTGGGGAAGATAACAGCCTAGTTTTTCCCAGGGAACCGACTTTGGAATTAAAGATGAAAGATTATAGATTAAAGATTGATGGGAAGAATCAATTGGTTTAGCAAGATTCAGCCTGATCGAATTTACCTGTTCGCCGGATTCATGAATGCGGATAAAAGAAGCTCGGTTGAATCCTTTGATCCTTTCTAATGAATTCAATAAAGCTTCAGGTAATTGCATAGGCTCACACTAAATACTCTCATTTACTTAGCATCTAACATCCTTAAAAGGCTTTCTTATTAATAACCCCCATTGCCGCTTTCACCTGCGCATTATAAACGTCCATCGTTTTAGAAACGATCTCGATATTTTCCTGTGCTTCTTTCCAATTCCTTTGCTCAATGGCCTCGCGAATTCCTGGTAAAGTTTTTACTCCATATCCCGTGTAAAAACCAGGTGCATAAATCTGGTGTTTGTACCAGGAACGGCGGGGTAACCCTTTTTCATTGATCAGGCTTCTCTCCGCCCTGAAAAGAATGGCATTCAGTTCTTTTTGTTTTTCCGGGGGCAATTGAATAGCACCGGCAAATTGTTTTTGAAATTCTTCCGCACTGGTTTTTAATTCTACCAGTGAATTTTCGAGTGAACTGAAATTCAGGAAAGGAACTATTTCTTTTGCCTTGGGCCCCTGGAAATGTTTTTTAGGGTCCAGGGCGAGGTCGAATAATTTATCCTGTATCATTTTATTTTCCTGCTCGGTTTCCAGGCGTGTATTTTCCAATAAGGTTTTCAATTCAGTCACGTATTCAGTCACCGTTTTATAAAAACTATTGAATTCAAAGGGCAATACATCCGCATTCGCCATTCTCATCATGATCCGGCCCGCCGTTTTTGAAAGCGCCATGCCATATTGATAACCAGGGTCCTTGAATTTTATAAAATGATCATAAGAATCATAGATGGAATGATACTCCCCACCCTGCCCTTCTCCGCCATATCCAATATTCATGGATGCAATGCCGAGATATTGCAAAAAACCTGACCAGTCGGATCCGGCGCCCAGGGCTCCCAATTTGATATTCTTGTTTCCCATCAGTTTTGCACGCGCAGCGCGGTCAGCAGCTACCATGGCCTGTGCATATTTTCTTTCCTTAACAGTAACGCCTGTCTGCGGATCAATGACCTCGGACACGATCTCATTAAAAAATGGTTCCAGTGTATGAGACCCCGATGCACCGATGAATCCACGCGAGTTTCCATCCGTATTGAGATAGAGAACTGCTTTTTGTTTCAATTCTTCCTGGTGATCTTCAGCCCATTCGGTTGAACCTAATAAGGCTGGTTCTTCACCATCCCATGCACAATAGACAAGTGTTCTCTTTGGCTTGAATCCTTTTTTAACTAATTCACTGATCGCCCTGGCTTCTTCGAGTTCAGCCACCATCCCGCTCAGTGGATCAGCAGCACCATTTACCCAGCCATCATGGTGATTGCCCCTGATCACCCATTCATCCGGCAATTCCGAGCCCTGCATTTTCGCGATAACATTATACAACGGTTTGATATCCCAGTTGAATTCAAGTTTCAGGTGCACTTTATCTTTTCCGGGTCCGATATG
>DATINK010000289.1:0-5814 GCA_035474355.1 Chitinophagaceae bacterium
GCTCCAGGTAGGTCAGGCATTCATTGGTCGCGATACGGTATAACCAGGTGTATAATTGGCTGTCTTCCCGGAAATTTTCCAGTCCATTCCATACCCGGATCAGCACATTCTGAAGTACGTCATTTGCGTCTTCATGTTCGACAACCATTCTGCGGATATGCCAATATAATTTTTCCTGGTATTTTTTGACGATGGAGGTATAAGCCCTTTCCCTGGTGGAGGGATTACGAAACTGTACAAGCAATTCACTATCGCTTAGGGTGGTCAGGGACATCGTCAGGGTTTAGTTCTGTTAGAATATTGGCAAAGGGGTTTGTTTAACCTCCTTTCCTGACTTTAAAAATAGAAAAGCGGGTCCAATATTAAAAGAACCCGCCCGCTTATTTAAAAACAATATGTTAACTATTCTTTTTCCGGTTCAACACTTTTTCAGCGGCGGTCACGATATCCGGAATATCCAAACCATATTTCTTCAGGAGGTCTTTGGGGATACCACTTTCTCCAAAAGTATCTTTTGTGCCCACCCATTCTATGGGAATGGGAAAATGTTTGGCTGCACATTGCGCAACGGCATCACCCATGCCGCCAAAAATATTATGTTCTTCTGCCGTTACAGCACATTTTGTTTTCCGGATAGATCGGATAACAGCTTCTTCATCCAGTGGTTTTACCGTATGGAGATTAACCACTTCCACGCTGATCCCTTTTTCCTGGAGTATCACACCGGCCTGTATCGCATTCCATACAAGGTGGCCGCAGGCAAAAATGGAGATATCGTTTCCTTCTGAAAAAAATTGCGCCTTGCCGATCGTAAAATCTGATTCCTTCGTAAAGATGGGCCAGGAAGGGCGTCCGAATCGCAGGTATACCGGACCGTTATAATTTGCGATGGCCAGGGTAGCCGCTTTTGTCTGGTTGAAATCACAGGGAACGATCACGGTCATTCCCGGCAACATTTTCATCATGCCGATATCTTCGAGGATCTGGTGCGTGGCGCCGTCTTCACCGAGTGTAATACCGGCATGGGAGGCGCAGATCTTTACATTCTTTCCGCTATAGGCTATAGATTGACGGATCTGGTCGTATACCCTTCCCGTTGAAAAATTTGCGAAAGTGGTGGTATAAGGAATTTTTCCACCGATAGTTAATCCTGCTGCAATGCCCATCATATTGGCTTCTGCGATACCACACTGGATAAAACGTTCCGGGAATTCTTTGATGAATTGCTGCAATTTGAGTGAGCCGCCCAGGTCAGCAGTCAGTGCCACGATATTTGGATTTTTCCTCGCCGCTTCTACGATTCCTTCTCCGAACCCGCTGCGGGTGTCTTTATTACCAGTCGATACAATTTCTTTAAGCATCAGTGTTTTTATTTAGCATTTAGCATTTAAAATCAATTCAGCTCCCCGGGTGTACTTGTAAAAACCGTTTCATCCGCTTTCAATCTTTGTTCCCATTTCCAGGCCGTTGACATGATATCTTCAAGAGAAAACATCAATTCCCATTCAAGTGTTTTTTGAGCAAGGCTGGTATCAGCGTAAATAGCTTCTGTATCACCGGGCCTCCGCGGGCCGATCTCATAATTCAATTTGATATCCGTTGCTTTTTCAAATGCCTGGATGGCTTCTTTTACTGTAATTCCTTTTCCCGTGCCCAGGTTGTATACTTCGCATTTTCCTTTGTTCCTGCCCGCTTCAAGATATTCGAGCCCCAGGATATGGGCACGTGCCAGGTCACAGACATGAATAAAATCCCGGATGCAGGTTCCGTCACGCGTGGGGTAATCATCTCCGTGTACAACGAGTTTGGGCAGGCGGCCAATGGCAGTTTGTGTGATCGCCGGCACCAGGAATTCGGGTTTGCCTGCTATCAATTCCCCGATCCTTGCCGAAGGATGTGCACCGGCAACATTAAAATATCTCAGGATGATACAGGAAGTTGTTGTAGTCGTTTTTGCAAATTCCATAATGATCTTTTCGCACATCTGCTTGGAATCTCCATAGGGAGAAGTAGGAGAATTCAAGGGCGCCTTTTCATTCACCGGCATCGAGGCTGGATTACCGTAAACTGCACAGGTAGAAGAGAAAACAAAATAAGGGATGTTGAATTCCTGTACGCATTTCAGCAAATTGATGAGCGTGCCAATATTGTTCTCAAAATAGATCAAAGGTTTTTCCACGGATTCGGGAACCGACTTGTATCCTGCAAAATGGATGATCCCCGCCAGGTCCGGATTCTCCTGGAAGATGGCAAACGTATCGTCGAAATTGCAGAGGTCAACTTTATAATTTTTAACCTTCACTCCCGAGATCGTCTCGATGCCCTTGAACATGTTTTCGCTGGAACGCGAATGATTGTCGACGGAAATGATATCATACCCGGATTCAATCAGATCAACGATTGTATGGGAACCGATATATCCGCCACCGCCTGAAACCAGGATTTTTGCCATAATATAGGTTAGTGGCAAAAATCAGGTTTTTTTTCAAAAGAAAACAAGAGATAATTACCTGAAAAGCTGTACTATGAAATAAACACCAGCTGCCAGTAAGCCGCTTATGGGGATTGTCAGGATCCAGGCCCAGATCAGGTTGAAAGTAACACCCCAGCGAACAGCTGATAAACGTTTGGTGGCGCCAACACCCATAATGGCACCCGTGATCGTATGTGTCGTACTAACAGGGATCTTCAACGCTTCTGTTACAAATAGTGTAACGGCACCGGCGGTTTCTGCAGCAACTCCTTCGAAAGGGGTCACCTTTGTAATCCTTGTTCCCATAGTCTTCACGATCTTCCAACCCCCGCTCATTGTACCTAAACTGATAGCAGTATAACAAGCCAGGGGAACCCAGACCGGCATATGCGCCATATCAGGTATCTGGCCTCCGGCAATCAGGGCTGCTGTGATAATACCCATTACTTTCTGGGCATCATTACCACCATGACCGATGCTGAATGCAGCAGAAGAAACCAATTGCAGTCGTTTGAACCAATGATGTGATCTATGAGCATTGAGAGAATTCAGGTAAAAAGTGAATACGGCCATGATGAAAAGAACAAATCCAAGCAGAAGCCATTTGAAATTGGATCCGAAAAGAATAATATTTGCAAGGCGTGGATTATGTGCCACCCGGTATTCAGGAGTTATTTGCCGAACCGTGTCTTTCCTGGATATGGAAAAACTCAGTTGATCTCCCGGTTGTTTTGTGTTCCATACTTTGTCCAACTCTTTTAATGAATGCACGGGTTGGTTATCTATTGAAAGAATGATGTCCAGCTTCTTGAACCCCATTTTTTGCGCCTGGGAATTATTCGGAATATCTTTCACCATTAAGGAGTCCCCCTTTGACTTAAAAACCATCCCTGATAATTGACCGGGCCCCGTTTTAAGTGTACTGGCCAGGAATAAAACCAGGCCTATGATAACAAGTATGGATACAACCTTAGGCATCCAGCCTTTTCGGAATGAATTCAGGAACCAGATCGAAAAAATAAATGCCATGATCATACCTATCAGGGGTGCCAGGATGATAAAACTTGCCGTCTTGATGATCACAGCCGAATCGATCGCATGAAAACCGCCGGTATGCGCGATCGCAGCGCCTGCAAATCCCCCGATCAATGTATGAGATGATGAAGAAGGGATACCCGACCACCAGGTAAGCAGGTTCCAGATAATGGCGGCGACCAATCCGGAAAACACAACTTCCAGTGTAATGTAATTCTCATATACTGTTTTTTTCACCGTATCCGCCACACCGTGATCCTTGAAAATAAAAAAGGCTACAAAATTAAAAAGGGCTGCCCATAACACCGCCTGGAAGGGGGTAAGTACTTTGGTAGAAACGACCGTAGCAATGGAATTAGCCGCGTCATGAAATCCATTGATGTAATCAAACATCAATGCTAATATGATAATTACGATTAAAAAAGTGGTCATAAATAATGTGCTAAAGTGCTAATGGATCTGTCGTTTGTGATCAGGCATATTTGATAATAATGGACTCAATCACATTACTGGCATCCTCGCATTTATCGGTCACGATCTCCATCACCTGGTAGATCTCTCTTTTCTTGATCACTTCTTTTGCATCGGGCTCGGTATCGAATAATTTTTCAATGCTCATGTCGAAAATATCATCACCCTGGTTCTCGATGCTGTTGATCTTGACCAGTGCTTCCGTGATATTGCGGATATTCTTCATGTCCTTCAATTCCATCACGGCAATGCGGACCTGGGCTGCGCCCTGCTCAATGAGTTCAGCAAACTTCTGCATGCCTGTATCATTGGGATTGACACGGTAGAAATTGATCTTCTTGGCCGCAGCATAGATATAATCGGCTATATCATCCAGTGCAGCGGCGAGGTAATGAATATCCTCCCGGTCGAAGGGGGTGATGAAATTGCGTCCCAGTTCCGTGAATACGTTATGGGTCAATTCGTCATTCGCATGCTCGAGATCTTCTATCTGGGTAATAATAGCTGCACGTTTATCAAAATCAGGTTCTGCTACCGTATCCTTAAGCAATTCACCCATCCTGGCGGCATTGGTAGCGATTTTTTCAAACAGGTCATAGAATACCCTGTTCTTCGGCATGAAAATCTTCAGAAAGGAATTAAGTGCCATAGTATTGTTTTTGTCCTTGCTCTTTTTAAGGGACAAGGGTGATTGCGAAATTACCGGGGCAGGATTAGCGGGTACTTGAGGAAAGGAGAATTAATGATTAATTAATATAGGGATAAAATTAGGCTAACGATTCAATAACAAAGATTTATTATTGCATCAATTTACACACTTTTCATGTCCCCTGCCAGCACCCCCAGGGCCCTTTGTTTTTTCCTGCTGTTTTTTATGGCTTTTAATAGTCATTCTCAACGGTACCTGTCAGACCTGGACTCATTTCATTATGTAAAAGATACCATCCGTCCTTTTATTTCCCGGTTTGAAAATATCCGCATCTCCGGTTACATGCAGCCGCAATTCCAGGTGGCGCAGGCGGATGGAGCCGCTTCTTTTGAAGGGGGTAATTTTTCTACTTTTTCCCGAAGCCGTTTTATGCTCAGGCGTGCACGCGTGAAGATCGATTACCTGTTATTGACAAAAGAAAAATTCCCACGGGCCTTATTTACATTTCAGATTGATGCAACGGAACGGGGCGTGCTGGTAAGGGATATGTTCATCCGGTTGTTTGAGACGAAAAATAATAATTTTTCAATGACAGCGGGATTGATGGCAAGGCCTTTTGGATTTGAAGTAAATCTTGGGTCATCCTACAGGGAAGCGCCGGAAAGAGGACGCATGTCGCAGATATTGTTACCCACAGAAAGGGATATCGGGCTAATGGTAACATTTGAGCCCCAGCTAAAAACACATAAATTATCTCACTTTAAATATGATCTGGGATTTTTTAATGGCCAGGGATTATCAGGGGTTACCGATTTCGACAGCCATAAAGACCTGATCAGCCGGCTCACGATCAGGCCTTATAAAACCGGGAACAATGAGATCAGCGGGGGCCTTTCCATATTGCGGGGCGGATGGAAACAGGGAACCAAATATGTTTATACAAGCGGGATCGCACCCACCGGAGAAAAAACATTTGTAGTGGATTCAACGCCTTCCAACCTCGGAAAATCATCTCCCCGGCATTATTATGGAGCCGATATCCAATATAAATGGAAACATGCGCATACAGAAACGGAGCTAAGGGCTGAATACTGGTGGGGGACACAACCCGGTACTTCGAATTCTACAACCAACCCCGGAAGCTTACCGAACCTTAATGGTGTTCCAGTGCCCACCTATGTCCGGC
>DATINK010000290.1:0-5481 GCA_035474355.1 Chitinophagaceae bacterium
ATATCTGCTGAAGAAACCGCGTCGGTCGGGTTGGTTTCGAGATAACTTTTTTTGCAGGATACTGTCACTACGGCAACCGTCAGGATGACGAGCAGACTGCGTATAATAGCTCTTTTCATGTTTTGATGATTTTAGTAGTTAACTGTTATCCCTGCGGTGATGATCCTTGCAGGCGTGAATACATTCGATGTTACTCCTGTGAACGCCTGGTTCACATTCATTCCTTTGCGGGCAGACCACATGAATACATTCTCTGCACCGATAAAGAAGCTCGCGTCCTGGGCTTTCATCCTGGTGGTAACAAATTGCGGCATCTTGGCTGAAAGCGTGATGGACCTGACATTCAGGAAAGATGCGCTGATCAGGTAACGGTCGGACTGTGCATCGTAGATCCCGGTGGCTGACGCCTGCATTCTCGGGATATCGGTGATATCGCCGGGAGCCCTCCAACGATTCAACATGTCTATACTTAATGCCTCTCCATAAGTACCGGGGCTTGTGAGCTGTGCATAACCCCCGTCGTATACTTTACCACCGATCTGGTATTGCAATAAGAAGGATAATTCAATGCCCTTATATGTAAATGTATTTTCCAATCCGCCGAATACTTTCGGGATCGCTGTGCCGGCATAATGAAGCCTGGCATTATTCACGTCCGTTGTTACGGTATCTTTCTGCCCTTTTGAATTGGTGATGATCCTGCTGGTGGCAGGCACCCAGGCATTGGCTACGAACAGGCCAACACCATCAGCCGGGTCTACACCGTACCAATCGCGAAGCCAATAATCGAATATGGAATGGCCGACAGCCAGTTTTTTCGTACCGCTGATCTGCTCGGGCGTTGCCGGTGGCATCTTGGTGATGCGGTTCTTGATCGTGCTGGCGTTTAACTTGGCTTCCCAGTTGAAATTCTTATTCCTGATCAGGTCTCCGTCTATCTCAATTTCAAATCCTTTGTTATACATGTTCCCGATATTGGTGGGAACCTGGAATCCTCCAACGGACTGCGGTAACTGAACATTGAAAATGAGACCTGAACTCACCCTGCGATAGAATTCGATCGTACCACGAAGGCGATTCTTGAACATACTGAAATCAAGTCCCAGGTCGAATGGATTGCTGGACTCCCAGGTAAGGGGTTTGTTTTCCAGCTGGTTTTCCACGGCACCCGGTTCGGTTGCATTGTTGAAACCAAGACTATACAATGCCTGGTATGCATAATATATATTGGCTGCATTTGCATCCAGCAGGTTATCATTCCCGATCTGGCCATAGGAACTCCGCAGTTTCAGGGAATTGATAAATCCTACTCTTTCCATGAACCTTTCCTTCTCTATTCTCCAGGCAAGACCCACTCCCCAGAAATTATCCCAACGGACATCTTTGGAAAATCTTGAATTACCATCTCTTCTCAGGTTACCACTCAGGAAATATTTACCCTGGAAGTCATAAGTGAGACGGCTCAGGTAACTTTCGATACGGTAATTATCAACTCTTGAATTCAAACTGTTGATGGTGGAAAAATTGGGAAACTCCACGCCACCTTCGAGCACCTGTCCTTGTTTTTGACCAGATAAGAGGTTGAAATTATAATCGTAGTTCTCATGTCCGGCAAGAGCGGTTATATGGTGATCGCCGAATTTCTTTTCAAACTCGAGCAATTGGTTGAATGTAAAAGAAGTTGTCTTCTGGTTATTCTTCGAAGCCCTTCCGGCGGGTGCGCCATCACCTACTTTGGTATTTTCATAAGTGCTGGAATTGAAATCCGTAATATCTATTGAGATATTGCTGGTGAGCTTCAGCCAGTTTGTGAAAATAAGTGAAGCATAGGCCCTGCCGCTAAGTGTATTTCTTTTGAAAGAACTCTGGTTGAGTTTGGTTTCTTCTACCGCATGACGACCAGGATAAGCACCTGCGGCACGGTTAGGAAGTCCAAGCGATCCCATATTTCCATAATCATAAAAACGCTGGCCCTGTGCGTTCAGCAGGTAAGCACCTGTGGCCGGGTCGTGGGCATATACGGGATAGATGGGCCCGATGGTCCGGGTAAAAAAGAATGGATTCACAAAGCCGGTATTGCTTCCGTCACTCGCCTGGTTGGAATTATTCACCGATGCGGAAACATTTAAACCAGTCTTGAACCATTTCAGGGGTTGTGTATTCAGGTTCAATCTTCCTGAAAACCTCCTCCAATCGGAACGGATGATGAAACCTTTTTCATTGACATATCCGAACGAACCGAAATAATCCGATTTCTCATTTCCACCTGAATAGCTCAATGCATATTCCTGGCGTGATCCCTGTCTTACCAGGTCCTTCGTCCAGTCAAGGTCATCTCCCCAAAGCAATTGTGCATTGGGATTGAGTGAGCCATCGGTTCTTACGATATCTGTAGCTACTACATTGAATGGGTTATAACCCAATTGTGTTTTGATCTGGTTGGTTGCGTTCTGTGCCGCCACGGCTGGTGTTTGTCCGCTGGAGTAGATCAAAGAATTTTTCAATGCTTCCCACATCAGCGGGTAATATTGAAAGGCGTTCACTCTTTCGTATTCCGGCAAACCCCTGCTGCTGTAGCCCTGTAAAACTTTAAAGGATACGTTATTCCTGTTCTTCTTTCCTCTCTTGGTAGTGATCAGGATAACACCATTGGATGCACGTGAACCCCAGAGAGCCACAGTCGATGCATCTTTCAGAGCGGTTACCGTTTCAATATCCTCTGTATTAATATTAGCCAATCCGCCATCATAAGCAACGCCATCCAACACGATGAGTGGGCTGCTGCCTGCACCAATGGAACCAAATCCGCGGATGCGTATGCCGGGTGAACTGCCGGGCGCTCCGTTGGCTGCGGTGGTTTGCACACCAGGACCCGTTGCCACTAAGGCATTGAGAGGATTAATGATGGGGCGATTTTTGAAATCTTCGTAAGAGGTTTGGTTAGCCGAACCGGTGAAGTCTCCTTTTTTCACCGTACCATAACCTACCACGATCACTTCCTTCATCGCTTTGTCGGTAGTCAGCAGGGTTACATTCACTGTATTTGATGAACCCACCGTTAATTCCTGGTCGGCCATTCCTACATAACTAAAAACAATGCTGCGCGCTCCCGCCGGAAGCGCAAGTGTATAAGTACCATCTGACCGGGTAGTACCCCCGACCAGCGTGCCTTTGACTACAATGGAAACATTTCCGATTCCTTTTCCCTGGTCATCGGTGACTTTTCCCGATATATTCCGTTGCGCAAAGGCCATCGCCGCGGAAAAAACACAGGCCACTAACAATAATAATTTTTTCATAAGCCTAAAAGAATTGATTAATGAATGGGGTATTCAGCAACAAGGCAAGATTTTTCTAAAAGATGCTCCCATTCAATACTGATAATATACTCAACCATGAAAATGAATAAGCCAGCCGCATTATTTCACAGTTCAGGATAAAAACATCTCATTTAAGTGAAATATTTTATGAACGATGCAGCGTTTCGGTAATCAGGTCTAAATTCGCAGTTCACATCCCTCAGTTGTATATTTTCACTTTTGAGTAATAAATTGTCACACTTCAGTCAAAATGGGAATCGATTGCCGATCGATGTCTACTAACATCTGTTTGGTTTACCACTTGTAAGTGAATTCTTCCGCGAAAAGAATTTTTGCTATTGATTAACAGCAGTCAAGTATAGTTTTATGTCTTATTAATGTTATCATATGTACATGAGAAAACTGTGGACGAAACGGGGATTTCTAAAACCTAACCAGTGCTGCAATGATCAAGGATACCCACTTGCGAATAGTTTTTATACCCATTCTTGGGATATTGATCCCCCTGGTCTCAGGTATCATCACGTATGACCTGTATACCCTTCCCGGCCTGATCGGGGCCAACCTGTACTTCATTTTCACATCGTTTGTTATCTGGCTCGGCTGTAACTGGATCCATAGTAAGATCCGCCCACTGTATTCCCGGGTGGCGAATCCATTCATAAGGATCATAGGTATTTGTCTTCTTTCCGCTCTTTATGGAGCATCTGTGGGAACCCTCTCCACCCTGGGCTGGTTAAAAATATCGGAAGAGGTCTTTAGCTGGAACCCTGTATTTCGCTTCGTCCTGGTTTGCTCGATCGCCGTCATCGTGTTCACACTGGTATACGAGATCCTGTTCCTGAATAAAGAAAGAGAACTCGATACCAAGATCGTGGACCAACTTGAAAAAGAAAGGACCCATGCCGAATTGCAGGCATTGCACAATGAAATGGACCCGCATTTTATTTTCAACGCCCTGAATACGTTAAATCATCTCATCATCGCAAACCCGGGACAGGCGCATTTGTTCAATAACAAGCTGGCGCAGGTCTACAAATATTTCCTGCTGAATAAAAACAAGGAATTGGTTTCACTGAAAAATGAGATGGAGTTTATCGATGATTATTTTTTCCTGCTGCAGTTGCGGCACGACAATAAACTTCAACTGCACACGAAATTGGGAGGCCCTAACGATGGTACCGTGATGCTGCCACCCTGTTCCCTTCAAATCCTGGTTGAAAACGCCATTAAGCACAATGAATTCAGTACCGCGGACCCCCTGAAGATCTCAATCGAAATGAATGGCCAGTACCTGAAAGTGCTGAACCGTTCCAAACCCAAGCCCTACCTGGAAACTTCCACCAGGATCGGGCTAAAAAACCTGAGCTCGAGATACAAGATCATTTGTAATAAAGACATTGTTATTGAACAGGGAAGGGAAACCTTCCTGGTAAAACTTCCCATTATCCGATGAAAACCTTTCACCTTATCTGTTAACTAAATCGTAGAGCCATGTTAAACGCAATTATCATTGAAGACGAGAGACCAGCGAGAGACCTGTTGATACAAACCCTGACAGAGATCGATAGTCATGTGCAGATCGACGCGTTGCTCTCCTCGGTTACAGAAAGTATCGAGTACCTGGCGGGCAATCCCAAAGCCGATATCATTTTCAGTGACGTGCAACTGAGTGATGGGTTGTCCTTTGAGATCTTTAAGCATTCCGATATCCGGATACCCGTGATATTCATTACCGGGTATGATGAATTCATGCTGAATGCATTTACGCATAACGGGATCGATTACCTGTTAAAGCCGGTGAATAAGCATGAACTGGAAAAATCCATCTTTAAATACCGGATGCTGGAGAACCATTTCACCTGGCATAATGAGCCCGTTAAAAACCTGATCGGGCAGATCGATAACCGCAAAAAAACCAGGCTGGTGGTGCGCCGGGGGCTGGAGCATATTGCACTCCGCCTTGAAGATATCGTCCTGTTTTATACCGAGAACAAACTGGTGTACGTGATCGATAAACAGGGGAAAAAATACCTGGGCGATAAGAACCTGACGGATATGGAAGAGGAACTGGATAATACTGTGTTCTTCCGTGCCAACAGGCAGTATATCGTGAACATCAATTTTATCAGGGGATTTAAAACCTTTGAGAAGGTAAAAC
>DATINK010000291.1:0-3846 GCA_035474355.1 Chitinophagaceae bacterium
TTCATCCTGGGAAGGATCTTTCATCCCGGCACCTGGCTGGTAATCCAGGACCTCAAATTTGCCCATCATGATCTCTTCTATGAAAGAGGCAGGTTGAAATGAAGAATAAAGCCGGCTCCCTTCTTTTGTCGTCTCCCTGAAAATGGGTTGGCCCTGCAGGAATGATTCCTTTTCTTTTGCTGAAAGCTTATTGAGAAAAGCCTTTCCCTGCGTGGTCAGGAAAACAAATGCACCGGGTCTTACTATCCTGTGCAATTCATTTACCCATGCAAAGTGGTTCGCTTTTGAAAGATGTGTAAAAACGGAGATACCGAAAACGCCATCAAAGAAAGAAGGCTCAAATTTCAGGGGCGGCGCCAGGCTGGCGCGGAAAAATTGAATCGCCTTTAAGTTTCGCTTACACCATTTTATATATACTTCGTTATAATCTGCCCCAAAAACCGCTGAGCCGGGCGGTAATAAGGAGGGCATGTGTCGTACCACTCTTCCCGGTCCGCATCCCCAATCCAGGATTTTTACCGGGCCCCGGGGCCAACCGGGTTGCGATTGAAATTTATCAATGATCTCTTTGGCCGTTTCAAGTCCATCCAGCCAATACTCATCATACCTGAGCTTATAAGTCTCATATATATAATAGGGAGGGGGAAAAACGACCTTCGGATGAGACTTCAGGAAGCGACGATTGATGCCGCCATATTTTATTTTCTCAAGACTATACCTGGCTCTTTCAGCTAAAGAAAGAAGACCTGTTTTTCTGAGAAGAGATGATATATGAGGTTTGAATGTCACCTCATGAGATACATCTTACCATATCCCTTGTTGAAATATTTATCGGTATTATCACCATCAGCCTTGTATTTATCCAGGTGCTTACCCTGCAGGTTGGTTACCACGCGATAAAGATAGATACCGTTAGCCAGTTTTTGTCCATATTGATCGGTACCATCCCATTTGAATTCAGTGATGTTCCTGCCAATATGTATCGGGCCGAGTTCGTCTTTGGTGATCTCCCGCACGATCCTCCCGGTAACTGTCATGATCTCGATCTTCAGGTTTTGCGGCACTTCATTTCCTGTCAGCGTAAATACAAATGCGGTTGACGAAGTAAAAGGATTCGGGTAATTCAGCATATTGGAGATCATCGGTGTGTTGATCACCTGGAAGCTGACCCTGTATTGGATATTACCAGCCGAATTATCGCTCTTATCCTTGCCGGTAACCGTCATAATATATTCTCCGTCCACAGGGAAATAAGGTTTGAAGTTGATGGTAGCTGTATTATCCGGGTTAGGCGCCTGCCCTGCGGCCGTAAATCTCAGCGTATCATTATTCCGGAAATAATATTTATGATCGGTCCCATTTGGATATTTCACTTCTACGGTGACCAGTGACGTATCATCCAGGACATTCCATTTCGCTTCGTCTTTCAATTTGATCAGGATATCCGGCTTTGATGAAATGATATCCCGGTTCAGGATATGTACCCCGTCAAAAGTCACGTCCAGCAAAGGATTCAGGCTATCCGGTTTTACATAAAATGACCGGTAGAGGAAGTTATTGAAATGAAATTGTTCAGGTTGGTCATTATCGGGATTCACATCCAGGAAGAGGCTGTTCACCCCTGCGAGTGTTTTTGTATCAATGGTGGTCCCTGCCTGTAAAGTATCATTGGGACTTCCGGCTGCAGGTAACGGGCGTCTCTTTAATGGGAAATTATGCGTTACGTTATTCTTGTCTGTGACAACGACCTTCAGTTTCAGGCTGTCAAAGGCAGTTGGGCTTACATTTTTAAATGCAACTTTAAAGTCAAGCGGTTCACCTACCTCTAATGTATCTTTTGTTTTTATATAAATATTGGGAGCGAGAACACCTTCCGGTATTGGTGTAAAAGTGACGCGCCAGTATTGTAACTGGTAAGGGCTGAAATTAATAGAATCGAGATTCCGCATTTTTAACCTCAGGTAAGGATATGCCACCGGGTCGATCGCTGAGATATCATAATCCTGTTGGGCGATGCCGAGGTTACTATACAAAGTGGATTCCACGCCGTTTGCATCCACACCGATCACATCCACGGTGGGCCGGTCACCCGGCAAAATATCGGGTGAAGAACTTCCCCTCCATTTCAATTGCTTCCAGGCCTTGGCTCTTCCAAATAACGGGGATGTAAGATAACCGAGTGTATCAGGTGATTTCAGGTTTTTCGTTAATGAAATAACATCATAAATGCCCGCACTTACAGCAGAAGCTGGGGTAAAACTATTATCTCCCTTTTTATAAATATAAATAAATGCCCTGGCGGATGTAAATGAATCAATCTGGTTGAATCCCACACTTTTCAGTTTATGATAAAGGGATTTCCCGGATCCATTGATCAACGTATCATTTTTCCATTCATCGATAAACCCTCCCACCTGGCCATTGTTCATGATATTTCTCACCACTACGATCCAGCCATCGGGTATCGAGTCCATAAAATTCATGGCCAGGTTACGTGAGCCTGAATTCAAATAAGTATATTCATAATTCCATTGACGGCTGGGTGCGCAAGCAGGGGCGCTTCCATATTGCATGGTCAGGTTTATGTTAGGTTTGAATTTCAGGGGCTCAAATATGTTGAAGATCAGGGAATATCCAAGGCAGGCACTCCTGATATAAGGATTTCCATCAGGAGATACGATGAGGTCTCCTTCCTGGCCTGTGGCTGTTAGAAACACTCCATTTTTTGAAAAAATAAAGTGCGGCAAAGAATCATATTTCCATCTGCGGTCAGCAGCATCCAGGTGAATTCTTTCTTTTTCTGTTTTCCCATGCTGATAATAATGTGACTGGTTGAATCCGGTTTCACCTCCGTTAAGATAAATGAAAGAAGAATAATTCCATACCGGCGGTCCAGATACAGGAACAGGTGAAACACGCCAGTAATAAACCGTATTATCTGTAAAAGTTACCCCGGGGTTGAATTCCAGCATTCCGCCCGCTGAATTCAAAGTCTTTGTTATTTTGAATGGAGAGTTAAACAATTCTGTAGTATCCATCTCCATGGTGTAATTACGGGGCAGGCTGAATGGATTGGCTGTGGAAGCAATGAATTTAATGCCCTGCTGGTTGATGATGGCATAATTAGCAGGTGTAACGGGTCTTGCTTCATCTTCAAAAATGAAAATATCCTTGGTTAAGGTGTTATTGGTTTCATACAACTCAGCAACAGCATTATCAGCATCCACTTTAATGGTGATCTTATTAAGTCCTTTATCATGCGTTGCATCGATAGGAACAGTAAAACTCAGGGAATCCATAAAACGCGTACCCGGAATGGTATCCCTCTCGATCACAGCGGTGGTGAGATCCGGGTAGGTCCTGGATAATTCGATCACAATATTTTTATTGACAGCCTTACCCAGGTTTATAAAACTGGCATCCACTTTGAAACTCGTTTCAGCCACGGAGATAAAAGAAGGTGCAATTTTAACCAATTGATCTTCGATGGCATAGTCAGGCAATTGCGGCGCATTCAATTTCAAAGCCGGGTCGCCATGCAAAGCTGATTCTTCACAGTGCATGCGTGCAAAAAAGTCGTTCTGGGTATAATCATTGAAGACATCGATGATCGATTGTCTTACAATTTCTCCCAGCGATGCCCCGTATTTCGAGCCTGATAATGATTTATATGTTCTTGAATTATAGATATCCAGGTAATGTACAATACCCGTTGAGGTGCTGGCAATGGAAGCGATACCTCCTCTGTCCTGGGCCAGTACATATTTTTCGGAAATGGTTTCTTTAGTAGCTAATCGTGCAGGGTTCAAATTGAAAAAATTTCCGGCATTGCATCCCAATAAGATA
>DATINK010000292.1:0-10460 GCA_035474355.1 Chitinophagaceae bacterium
CGGTCTTCTCGATCCAGTCGTAGAGCCCACCCCAGTAGTCACTCCCCAGGAGGACGACGGGGAACTTGGTGACCTTCTTCGTCTGCACCAGCGCCCTTCCTTTGATCGTCGTTCCAATAAATGGATCTTAAAAAACGGGGATAAAATACTGCCTTTACAGGATTATCCCGATTCATTGGTCAATAATGGTTGGCTTAGCCCCGGTAAAAAAACCATTGTCACCACGGGGGAAAATGACAGCCTGGTCCGTACCTGGGATCCCCATAGCGGCAAACTCACAAATACCTTCAAAAATGAATGCAAGATCAGGAAGCGTCTAGTATTCGACCCCCGGGGAAACTGGGTTGTTTTTACGAACAACCGGTTCGCTTCAACGGATGGATCAGATGAAATGTGGAAGAACCTGGAAAAAGAACTTAATTCACCCGTATCAGATGCAAAAGATACTTTGAATGCAAAAGATGCTGCCGGCACAAATGAGCTGATCACACCCGTAACGGATAGTAGCTGGGATTTTAAAATTGTCGATCTGTTATCGGGGAATACAATATTCAAGGTTCAGGATGAATCTGATTTTCTGTCAACCCCCGCTTTCAGTGATTCTTCGAAATATTTTATGCTGTATTCTGCCAGTTCGGTCAGGGTTTGGGATACAAGATCATGGCGAACCGTATTGGTCCTGGATCTCAACAATGAATATGACGATGCGACGGTCAATATCAATCATGCCGGCACAAATGCGCTGGTGACAAGTAACTATTCAACGACCTTGTTTGAGACGCGTTCAAACAAACGACTCTTTACTCTTCCCGACGTTGTTGATAATGCCAGTTTTAGTGCAGATGATCAATACATTCTGACAACTTCACCGGATATGCAATTAAAAATATGGGATGCAAGGAATGGGAAAATGCTATTTACCTATTATGCATTTGAGAACAATGATTACCTGGTGCTGGATGAGTTCGGCCGCTATGATGGTACCGAAAAAGCAAGAAAGAACCTCTATTATGTTTGCGGTGATGAGATCATCGACCTTGAACAGTTTAAAGACCTTGGCTGGGAGCCCAAGCTGGCTGCCAAGATAATGGGTACCGATAAAGAACCTATCACAGCAAAAAAAATATCAGAGATCAATATTTGTAATGTTACCCCGGTAGTGGAAGAGAAAGGAATGAGCAATGGGAACTACCAGTATCAAATCACCCCAAGGTCCGGGGGACTGGGTGAGGTTCAGCTTTATATTAAAGTTGACAACAATGAAAAACTGATCAAGCGGTATGACCCTAATGCATTTCCGAAAGTCGGGAATGCCTCCGTGCTTTTTATAAAGCCTGAATCAATCAGGGATTTCCTGGTAAGCGGTACTATCAATGGATTAAATGTAAAAGCAACCACTAAGGATGGAACGATGACATCCAGGGGCACGACTGTCGGTGTAATTTCTGAAACCAGGGAAGTGAAAAATCCGGATGTTTACCTGGTCTCGATTGGCATCAGTCAATACAAGGCTGATAAACTAAAGCTTGCCTATGCTTCAAAAGATGCTACCGACTTTTCATCTGCCCTGGCATTATCTGCAAAAAAACTTTTAAATACCGATGGGAAAGAGCATGTAACCAGTTATACATTCAGTACATCCGAAGGAAGCCAATATTGGCCCAGCAAACAAGCCATCATTAAAACACTGGACAGTATCTCGAAAAAAGCTACGGCAGATGACATATTCGTCATCTTCTTTGCCGGGCATGGTGTAATGAAAAGTGGTCAGAAAAATCTTTACCTGCTAACGGCGGAAGCAACTGCCTTTGAGATGGAGGGGGTTGAGAAAGAAGTGGCGATCTCTTTTGATGAGCTAAAAATATGGATGCAGAAGATCAAAGCCAATAAGCAGCTCGTCATCCTGGATGCCTGCAACAGCGGGCAGGCGGTTCAGAACCTGAAACAATTATTCACCAAAAGAGATGTGCCTGCCGACCAGCAGCGGGCGCTGGAAGACCTGAAAGACAAAACAGGTACCTATATAATATCGGCTTCTGCCTCGGGTCAATCCGCTTATGAAACCAGTTTATACGGGCAGGGATTGCTTACTTATAGTTTATTATCCGCCATTAAGCTCGGAGATGGATTAAAGGATAATAAATATATCGATGTCACCAAATGGTTCAATACCGCTGCCGGGAATGTAAAGACCATGGCGCAGGATATTGGAGGACGCCAGGATCCACAGATCATCGGGAATGCAAGTTTTAACGTAGGTCTTGTTGATAAAGAAGTAACTGATGAGATCAAATTATCCATTAAGAAAAAAGTCTTCAGGCGATCCACATTAGTCAGGGAAGGTCCCATGCCCAGCGATAACCTGTTAGGTCTTTCGGCACTGGTGGATAAAGCGCTCAACGAGGTTTCGTCCAGGGGGAAGGAAAGCCCGCTTACGTATATACCTGACAATACATTACTGGATGCTTATTCAATCGTTGGAAGTTATAAGGCTGTGGGTAATGATGTAACAATAAAGATATTTCTGTTAAAAGGTGAACAGGAAGACAAGCCACTTTTTCAAACGGAATTAATAGGAACAGTTGACAAGAAAGAGCTGCTGGCTCAAAAAATCGTAGTAGAGATCCAGCGTTTTCTCAATCAATAAAAGGATGTTCAGATCTTCGATCATATTATTAATATGGTATAGCGCTTTATTCGGCTCATTACAAATTTGCGCTCAACCCCGCCTCGTGGTGCCGGTTGGTCATGCTGATTATGTATATAAAGTCATCTTTAGCCCTGATAGCAGATATGTAGCATCTATTTCCGGGGATAATACGGTCAAAGTTTGGCTGGCAAATGACGGAACCTTGTTACAAACGCTGACCGGGCATAAAAGCTATATATCGGATTGTGAATTTTCGCGGGATGGAAAATATATTGCTACTTTTTCTATTACCGATACCTCGGCAAAAGTATGGGAGGTTTCAACCGGGAAAGTAGTTTTGAATACCGGGCGCCGGGATGGATTATATCCTGATAAATTTTTTATCAGCCCTTCCGGGAAATATGTAGCGAATACATTCAAAGGGGAAATAGATGTGATTGATCTTCAAACCCGTGAGACGGCTATCAAACTGAACAGGAAACCGGGCAGATCCTGGGTAAATCCATATAATTATGTCGCTTTTAATCCCGATGACAGGTTTCTCATTGCCGGTTCATCCATTTTCAGCGACAGTGTATTTGCCTTTGACTTGCATACAGGAATGATGTTCAGGAGTTTTAAAGCCCATGGTATCAACTTGAAGAGAATCAGCATTTCACCGGACAGTAAATACATCGCTGTTTATAATGAGGATTCCCTTTCCATCATCGACTTTGCCACAGGCCGGGATATCTATATTACAAAGATCAATATTGAAAAATCAGTCCCTGAATTTAGCGGGGATGGAAAATTCCTTTTCGGCCTGGCATATGATTCAAGCGGATCTGTAGCATTCAAGCGATTTGAATTAGCGACAGGCAGGGAAAATATCACCCGTTATCCCATACAAACCACGAAATATTTCAGGGGAACGATATCTCCTGATGGCAGCCAGTTGCGTATACTTACTGATCGCGGATTGGTTGTATCTGCATTGCAATTCGGAAAAAACAACCCTTTATTTTCGATCCCGCTGTCCCAGGAAGCGATCTATGCTGTATTGAGCTTTATGGATCCTTATAGAACCAATTTCAGTCCCGATGGTAAATGGGTCGCTTTATTTGCTTACATCAATACGGCTGCAGTTTTTGACATGACCGGGCGCCTTCGTTATGATCTGAAAGGAAGCATTCAATTTGATTCTTTGCTGACCTATGAACAAAACAGGAATTTTGTTTATGCCCCACAGAATACTTACTTCAGTTCGAACCTGGTGGCCGGAGACCTCAGCAACACGATGGATAATATTCATATCAGTAAGCCAACCAATAAGGGATTAACTGCCCAACCTCTCGAATTCTTTGAAGACAGCCTGGTAAATCAATGGTATACTGAACTGGGTGGTCGCCGGATCTTATTTGACCACTATAAAGGTTCAAAACCCGCTGCTGCCTGGTTAAGCCCGGGAAGCCGGTATATTGTAACAACTGGCGATGAAGATAGTGTGGCATTGATATGGAATGCAGGCACAGGTGAAAAGATGCACGCCATCGGATCTGGATTCAAATTTAAAAGCGATCGTGTAAAATTCAATACCCAGGGAACTGCAGTGGCGATCAGCGAAGTGAAAAAACGCTGGGGGAAGGACCTGGAAGATTTCCGGCACCTACCCTATCACATTCTCATCGCAGACCTGCAGACAGGTAAGACCATTTTTGAGAAGAGCGATGTCGCGGAAGATTATTATTACCCCTTTGCCAGGGCTGAATTCATTGATTCATCTTCACACTTTCTTGAAATAGCATCCCGCATGGTCATATGGGATACCCGTGATTGGAAAAAGATCTTTGAGATCCCTAATCCGCATAGTCTTTACTGGGGAAATGCCACTTGCAGCCATAATAATAAAATATTACTCTGTTTCAGTAATACGGCGTCCGTCTATGAAGCTTATTCAAATAAGCTCCTTTATATCCTTCCCGGTGAGTTCAGCTATGCCCGGTTCAGTGATGATGATAAATATATTCTCACACAATCCCCGGATAACCTGGTTAAAGTCTGGGATACTTCAATAGGCGAATTGTTGTATACTTATTTCGCGTTTGAGGACAATAATTACCTGGTCATGGATAAATATGGCAGGTATGACGGCACTGAAAAAGCGAGGAAGAAACTTTATTATGTGTGTGGGGACGAGGTCATCGGGCTTGACCAGTTCAAAGAACTCTGCTGGCAACCCCAGCTGGCTGCCAAGATCATGGGCAGGGATCCTCAACCTATTATCGCTAAAAAGATCTCTGAAATAGATATTTGTGGACAGACCCCCCTCATTAATAATTCTATACTAAAAGACGGGAGTTATGAATACCGCATCACACCAAGAACTGGCGGGCTTGGGGAACTGCAATTATTCTTACAGGTGGATGGCAACGAGAAATTACTCCGGCGCATCGACCCTTCCACACTATTGAAAAAAGGAAATGACTATATCCTCACGGTTCCTCAAAAGGAATTCAATGATTACCTCGTTGCCGGATCAGCAAATGAATTAAAAGTAAGGGCCACTAACAAAGACAGGACCATGACCTCAAGAGGCGGTGCGATGGCGCTGAACAATGCGAAAAAAAATATTCCCACACCCAACATCTACCTGCTTTCCATTGGCATCAGCCAGTACAAGGGAAACGAGCTTCGTTTGTTCTATGCTTCCAAGGATGCCCGCGACTTCGCTTCTGCACTTTCTCTTTCAGCAAAAAAATTATTAAATACCGATGGCAGAGAACATGTATCCAGTTTTACATTTAACACAGAACCGGGCAACCCTAACTGGCCGCTGAAACAGGCCATTGCAAAAACAATAGACAGTATTGCAAAACTTGCAAAGGCGGAAGACATACTCGTGATCTTTTTCGCAGGGCACGGGGCTTTGAAAAGCGATAAAAAAGAACTCTATCTACTCACCGCGGAAGCATCTGCATTTGAACTGGGCGGTGTTGAAAAAGAAGTGGCCATCAGTTTCAATGAATTAAAAAACTGGATGCAAAAGATCAAAGCCAATAAACAACTGGTCATCCTGGATGCCTGTTACAGTGGAATGGCAGTAGAAAACCTGAGCGCACTCGCTAAAAAAAGATCGATACCTGATGACCAGGCCAGGGCCCTGGAGGATTTGAAAGATATTACGGGAACTTATGTTCTTTCCGCTTCTTCAGCAGAACAAAGTGGTTTTGAAAGCAGTCTCTATAACCAGGGAATTCTCACTTATTGCCTGCTGTCAGGGATCAAGCTGGGCGAAGGTCTGAAGGATAATAAATACATTGATGTGACGAAATGGTTCAATGCGGCGGCCAATAATGTAAAGCTGATGGCCCGGGAACTCGGAAAATCACAGGATCCCCGCCTCCTGGGTAACGCAAGTTTTAATGTAGGCCTCGTGGATAAAGAAGTGCTGGATGGGATCAAATTATCTGTCCTGAAAAACGTTTTCAAACGTTCTAATTTTGTCAAAGAGGGTTTGATCCCTTCCGACAATCAGTTGGGTTTATCGTTGGCAGTGGATAAACTGCTGAATGAAGTATCGGTGAGCGGGAATGAAAGCCTCATGACCTTTATCCCTGATAACAGGCTGCCGGACGCTTACTCGATCGTTGGAAATTACCAGGTCACCGGGAATCATATCAATGTAAAAGTGTATGTATTGAAAGGTGACAAGGAAGATGAACCTTTGCAGCAATTCTCGTTAACAGGACAGGTTGATAAAAAAGAGGAATTGGCGCAACAAATAGTAGATGAAGTTAAAAAATATATAGGAAGCATTAAATGAAAAAGTACACACTCGTATTCATTTCTTACCTCCTTCCTGCATTTGCAGTTTTTGGAAATGCACAGGATACAAGCCGCACAGGTCTAAGGACTACAACCGTCAGCGTGGTAACAACCGACTCTGTAAAAAGCGGCAATACCTATGCCCTGATCATCGGCATCAATTATTCCGAAAGGAAAAACCTGAACCCCCTGACTTATGCGGTGAATGATGCAGAGCTGATCAAAAACGCATTAGCATCGGGGTCCTTTTTTGATTCGGTTCACACCGATAATATCCGCATGATCGAAGATAAGGATGCCACCGCTGCAGAGCTTTGGTATGGGTTTGAATGGCTGAAAGAAAAAACACATGAGGGTGACCGGGCCATTATCTATTTTGCCGGGCATGGTATCGCCGCGGGGCCTGCACTCGGTTTTCTCATTGCTTATAACGCCCCCGATGTTCCGGATCCCAGCGCTTTTGGATTCCAGGGTGGCGCGATCCCGGTTTCACAATTAAAAGTTATTATCAAGGACCTGCGACAGAAGAAAGCAGAGGTTTACCTGATCACGGATGCATGCCGGACGAATGAGAAGAAGAATCAATCCCAGAATAATTTCCTGGCGATTATGGAATCCGATGAAGGTGAGATACAATTTACTTCCTGCAGCAAGGACCAGAGTTCCATGGAAGACAAGAAATGGGGTGGCGGGCATGGGGTTTTCACCTATTATTTTGTAAAGGGCTTGAGTGGATTCGCTGATGACGAAGGATTCAAGGATGGAAAAGTATCCCTGATGGAGTTATCGGATTTTGTTAAAAAACATGTCACCGAAGATTCCCGCGAGCTGGCTACGAGTGTTGCCAGGCAAATACCCTTTGTGCGTATTACCAACGCACCCAACCAGGAACAAACCATTGCAAATGCCAATAACACAAAGATGCGGGAGCAATTTAAAGAAGGGAATCTCCTGGCCATCACGAAAAGGGCATTGAATGCAGATACTTCCGTATTGCTAAAAGAATATAATTCAGCGCTTGAGAAAAAACTTTTCTTTACTGAGGAAAAAGGCAATGCCTATGGGTTGCTGCAGCAAATACGATCCACCTTATCAGATGAACAATATAAAGATGCATTGCAGGATTATATCATTAACCTCCTGAACGACGCCCAGGTCAGGGTAAACAAATATTTTGAGGGCGTTGACACCATCTATTCAACTAAATTCTTTGAAAGAGGCGCCCGCGAATTGAGAATGGCCCTTGCCCTCATGTCAAAAAGCCATCCTCTTTATAAGATCTATGATATCAACCGGCTTTTTATGGAGGCGCATCTCTACAGGGATAAATATGCTACTTTCAGCCTGGCTGCATTGAAGATCGATTCGGCAATTGCATTGGATCCCACACTCGCCTATTTATACAATGCAAAAGGATTACTGATGCTGGATAATGGCTCCTGGAAAGAAGCCCTCCCCTATTTTATGAAGGCGCATGACCTTAAACCCGATTGGTGGTTCCCGGAAGCGAATATGATCCGTTGTTATTTCCTTTCACACGACTATGAAAAAATTACCAGGTTAATTCGTCCGAAACTGGGAGGTAAAGATTCAATCGTTTGGTTTGCTGAAATGGCAAATTATTTCCGTAGAAGGAATATGATCGACAGCTCCTCTTTTTACTTTAGTCGCGCCATGAAGGCGAAACCGGATAATCCTATTTACGTTACCAACTTAGCGGGGCTTTATTTAAATGTCGGCCGTTATGAAAATGCGCTGGTCTATTTTAAAAAGGCAATAGCCATGGATAGTTCCAATGTTACGCTTCAGCGTAACCTCGGGCATATCTACGCCGTCATGTTACAAACCGGGAAAGCAAAACAAATTTTCACTAAAATATTGGAAAAAGATCCCGCTGATTATATCACCCTGGCCTATATGGGTTTTGCTCATTATTATAAAGAAGAATATGACAGCGCTCTTTTTTATTATGAAAAAGCCAGGCTATTGGACCCTACAAACCGGTACATTCTTGAAAATATCGGCGATTCTTACAAGTTTGGCAACAAACAGGACTCAGCCAGGGCGACTTATCTTTCTCTATTATCCCTGGATCCGCAACGAATAGATAGTTGGTTAAACCTGGGTGATTATGAATATGACCAGGGCTTGTATGATTCCGCTACCTATTATTTCAGAAAAGCGCTGGCACTGGATACGGCCAATGCAGCCACCTTGCGGAAATTAGGAGAAGCCTTTGGAGATGCAAAAATTCCCGACTCGGCAAGATATTACCTGAAGAAAGCCATCCGGAACGATGCATTTGATTCCGACGCCTGGAATGTATTGGGCAATTTTTATTACAGAATCGGGAAATTTGACAGTGCCGCTTATTGTTACCGCAGGATCATGAAGTTTGACCCGACTTATTCCGCCATTTATCTCAATCTCGGATATGTAGCGACAAACCTTTCAAAAAAGGCTTCCAGGGATTCAGCCGCCTATTTTTTCAAAAAAGCGATTGCAGTCGATCCTTACGATACCAGGTCTTATAAAGAACTGGCTAATATATATATTGATAAAAAGCAGCCGGACATGGCGTTGAAATACCTCCAATCCGCCCTGCGTTATTATCCTGCAAGCACCTCACTTACGAATGAAGTGGCTTCCTTGTTTTTCGACAAAGACAAGTTCGATAGCGTATTATACTATCACCGGAAAGTATACCCGCCTGACAAGATGTTTAACAGGACTACGGTCAATTTCTATTACAAATCCGATGCAGCTTTAACCAAATATTACGGATATGTCCTTGCGCGCTACCGCGAATATGATTCCTTATTGCTCCCGATGCTGGGTGATCAGTATTACAATAAAGACAGTTATGATACAGCACTTAATTATTTTAATCGCTTCAGGAAACAGTTTCCTGAAAAAGTAACCGCCCTCCAGTTGGAAAAAATGGCCACTTGTTATGAAGAATTGTTGAAGAAGGAAACTGCATTACAAACCTACCGGGAAATCCTGGAGATGGACTCCAGCTCAACTTTAGCCTTGTATAAACTGGCAAGGGATCTTAAAGAAAGATCCGGCAATGAAGAAGAGATCTATAAGTTATACCGGGCTGGCTTCGACCATATCATCAATAATAGTATTCGAAAAGGAAGTTATGACTGGAATCATTGGTCAGAGGACCAGGCAGAAAAAGATTCAGCTTTAGCTTACCTGTCATTTTATCTTCTGAAAACGAAACAGTATCCCTCCTATATTAACATGTATAAAGGCCTGATCAATTCTGATATTTCCAGCCTCAATTACGGTTATATTAAATATGACAATTCCGATGGATTATTAAAAGGATATGAAAAACTGGAGCAGGCTGATTCCCTGAAACTTTACATTGAATGGATCAGCCAGATGAATGATAGTCACAAGTTCCTGATGAAGAGAGAAGGTGATTCGCTTATCGGCATCAACCATTACGCAGAGGCTATTGCCGTTTTCTCCCGTGCTGTAAGTATCGACTCTAACCTGCATAAGCATTTTTCAAATTATCAGTCTAACAGTGTGGGCCTGACCCGGCTTGTCTGGTGCTATCTCAAATTGAACCAGCCGGAGATCGCAGCCACTTACCTGGCCAGGGCAATTGCAGATACGGCTGGTATGTTAATGGAGGATATAGAAGAACTCTATTTTGCATCGGCAGGTTATTATGCTGTAACAAAAAATAACGAAGCCTCCTTACGTTATATAGAATATTTATCTCAAATGTTCCGGGTTACTAATTTATCAGATGCAGAAAAGAAAATGCTCGGGGCCCTGGATGAAGATCCTGTTTTTGAAACTGTTCGCCAGTTACCCGGGCTGCGTTCCTTGCTGGAAAAGTATCCACCTGAAAAAGCTAAGTCAAAATAAATATGAGAAAGATCTTTTTGATCCTGCTCATGGTGAATGGCATGTCAGCATCCGCTCAAACCAAGCATGCCCTGATCTTTGCTGTCGCCAATTACCCGGAACAAAATGGCTG
>DATINK010000293.1:0-9332 GCA_035474355.1 Chitinophagaceae bacterium
CAAAAGTCAGCGGCCTTAACCTTCTTTATCAAAAAAGAACCTATTCAAACGCTTTAAAAAATGACAGCATCCTGCGCAAATCCATGAGCAAGGAAAAGTATACAGGAAAGGACCTGGATGCGTATATGCCGACAGAGATCAATATCAAGAAAGCAAAGAACAGTATGCTTTCTTTGTTCCAGATGTATGATATTATGGATTCCTATAACAAGGACTTCCTGGAAGAATTCGGGGATTTCCTGGATTCCGAAGAGAAGAAAGTGGAAGCGGCCACCACCCCACCCAAAAATTACCGCGCCGATATTGTAAAAGACAATTACCAGGATCTCAATGACCGGTTTTATGGCAACAATGATGTAATGGCCAGTGAAAAATCCGCCATGCACGGAACCCATGTGAGTGGGCTGATCGGTGCCGACAGAAACAACGGGATTGGTGTAAAAGGGATCGCGGATAATGTAAAGATCATGATGCTTCGCGTGGTTCCCAATGGGGACGAGCACGATAAAGATATCGCCCTGGCCATCCGGTATGCTGTGAATAATGGCGCACAGATCATCAACATGAGTTTCGGGAAAGGATTCTCCCCCCAGAAACAATGGATCGATGATGCTGTCCGCTATGCAGAAGCGAAAGGCGTATTGATGGTACAGGCTGCCGGCAATGACCACAAAAACATTGATAATTTTCCAAATTTTCCCACACCGGTATTTAAGAGTGATGGAAAAAGGGCAAGCAATTGGATCACGGTCGGCGCCAGCGGGGATTCCCTGACTGGGGGAATCGTAGGTTATTTTTCAAATTTTGGAAAAAGAGAAGTTGATCTTTTTGCACCCGGACTGGACATCTATTCTTCTGTTCCCGGGGAAGAAAAATACCAGGCCTTGCAGGGTACCAGTTTTTCCTCACCCATCGTTGCCGGCATTGCCGCACTCATCCTGGAATATTTTCCCAATTTATCGGCCCAACAATTAAAATCTGTTCTTGAAAAATCAGTTTTAAAACCAACGGCCCTGGTAAAGAATCCTGAAACCGGGGATTGGGTGAATCTAAGTGAACTATGCAGGACCGGGGGTTTGGTAAATGCATACGAAGCCGTCAAACTCGCTGCCAACGTCAAAGGTGAGCGGAAACCGGTGAAAGAAGATACTGTGAAGCTGAAAGGGTTTTGAGATAATTAAAGATGAAAGATCAAAAATTAAAGATTAAGAACTATTGTATGCATTAACTTTAATCTACTAATTAACAATCTATAATCTTTAATCTATAATTTTAATCCCTTTATGCCAAAACCTGACTTGAGCCGCGTGGCTTCCCCCTATCACAATTATATTAACCAGGTTCAGGAAGATGACCTGGCCAGCGCTTTCGCAAATGGCACCAAAAACTTTACCGGCTTTATTGAATCAATTCCTGCCGGGAAACAGGACTATAAATACGCCCCCGGCAAATGGAGTATTAAAGAGGTTCTGCAGCATATTATAGATGGTGAAAGGGTTTTTGCATATCGTGCATTGTGTTTTGCAAGAATGGACAGCACTCCTTTACCAGGGTTTGAGGAAAACTTATGGGCGGAGAATGCTCATTGTGAAAACCGCAAATGGAATGACCTGGTGGAGGAATTCAGGACAGTTCGCAAAGCATCGGAGATATTATTTGCATCCTTTAATGAAGAACAGCTTGAAGCAAGCGGCATAGCCAGCGGAAATCCCAATTATGTCCTTGGCTTCGGTTATATAATTATTGGCCATAGCCTGCACCATCAACGGATCATTAAAGAAAGATATCTTTAAATGAAAATGCCGCTCTTATTGGAGCGGCATTAATTTATCATCTTTAATTTTTAATCTGCTTAAAAGGCCTTCTTCGTTTCTGTAGTCGTCTTTCCTTTTACAATATTCTGCTGGCTGATCATATCATTCACAACTTTAACTGCCTGGTCCAGGTAAATATCTTTCCTGAGACTCTTGATCCACTGTGCAAAACGATCCTGTTTTGTCTTGTCTTCTGACCAACGATCGGTTTCATTTGGTAATGCCGATACATCCATCTCACCGGTTAATTTCATCAATGTTTCGATTTGCCTGACCGTTGCCCTGATCGTCTTTTGTTCCTGCCTGTATTTATCTATCTGCAGTGAATACTCCTTGTCATTTTGTTTAGCCAGCCAATCGGTGCTCTCATGGATCAGTTTGAAAGCCACATCCGATTCCAGGCGCTTATTACTCAGGTCCTGGATGGTTTTCAGGTCATACCCTGCACTCCAGTCGTTATAAGAAGCTTTCGTGATCTCATCCCAGGGTAATGCATCCGGGTCATCTTTTTCACGGACTTTCAGGTATTCCAGGTTATCGGGTAACACGATATCGGAATGCACTCCTTTTAATTGGGTGGAGCCGCCATTGATACGATAAAATTTCTGCAAAGTGAGTTTTACTGTACCGAGGTCGGAATTCGACATCGAAAATCCTGTTGTTGGATCCAACCCGATATTACGCTGAACAGTACCCTTTCCATAGGTGGAAGTGCTGCCAATAATAATACCGCGGTTATAATCCTGTATCGCTGCCGCAAAAATTTCTGAAGCGGAAGCACTGAATTCATTTACCATCACCGCCAGCGGGCCGGTATATAATACGTTATGGTCCTTATCTTTTAAAACATTGGGCCGGTTATCACGATCTTTCACCTGTACGATAGGACCTTCTTCTACAAAGAGTCCAGCCATTTGTACCACATCATAAAGCGAACCACCTCCATTATTACGCAGGTCGATCACGATACCGTCTACTTTTTCTTCTTTCAGCTTGGTGACTTCTTTGGCAACATCGATATAACTGCGGTTTCCGTTTGGATGATCAAAATCGGCATAAAATTCAGGGAGGTAGATATAACCGATATGGGCGCTGCCACTCTTAATGATCGCGCTGCGTGCAAATGTTTCGTCCTGCACGATCTCATCACGGATCAGTGAAAGGACTTTAATAGTACCATCCTGTTTCTTCAGGGTTAACCTGACTTCCGTTCCTTTTTTACCGCGGATGAGTTTAACGGCATCCGTAACCAGGTAGCCTGTCAGTTCAACAGGGTCTTCTTTTCCCTGGGCAACTTTTACAATTACGTCGCCAGCCTGCAATTCACCGGATTTCCATGCGGGACTCCCCGTAAGAACAGAGCTTACTTTGATGTTCCCGTCATCATATTGAAGGGAAGCACCAATGCCGAAAAAGCGGCCGCTCATTTCTTCGTCAAAATATCTTTTATCAACGGGCGGGAAAAACTCGGAGTGCGGATCCATGGTAGTCGTGATCGCATTCACGAATACGTTGAACTTATCATCATCTGTGAATTTAAAGCGGAAGCGGTCGAAAGTCCTGTCCATGACACGTTTTACCTTATCCCTGGCTTCTTTTTCCAGGTCTTCATCTGATTTCACGACAAATCCTTCCTTGCCTTTATTCTTTTCACGTGTATCGATCAGGTCCGTATAACGCTCCAGCGCCATGAATTTTAATTTCTTTCTCCAACGATCCTTTTTTTCTGCCTGGGTCGCTGTAAAATTCAATTTATCTCCATCCAGCATCACGTTTTCATCTACGGTGAAGTCAAATGGACTATTCAGGATCTCGTTGTAGAGGTTGGCGGTTTCTTCCATCCGGGTATTGAATATTTTTCCTGCAGCCAGGAAAAATTCAACCGGTGCGCCTTTGATCTCATCATCGATCTTTGAATCATATTTCTTCAAAGCGTCGAGATCTGACTGCATGTAAATGTTCTTGTCCTGGTCGAGGTCATTGATGAATTTCTTGAAGATCTTTTTCGAGAAAGCATCATTGATGTTTTGAGGACTGTAATGGGCCTGCGAAAGCATTTCGCCGACCAGCTTAAGAATTTGTTCGTACTTCGAGGGCGGATTTTTTGTCCCGGTTCCCCTGGTTTTGAAGGCGAGGAAAAAGGCCGTCAATACCATCAGCACCACAATCGGGAGTCTTTTCATATTCAAAAGGTATTTTAGAGTGTTGGACATTGCCCAAAAATAACGCAAAAACGCTGAAATTCTTGCGTTTAAGCCCTTTTAACAATGGTTTTTGATGGGTGGTTAACGGAGTAATAATTCACTGAGCGGGTAATAATACCAGGGAAAATTTGGGTGGCCAATGGGGTTCGAACCCACGACCCTCGGAACCACAATCTGATGCTCTAACCAACTGAGCTATGACCACCGTTTTTTGGAACTGCGAAATTAAGAGAAATTGTCGTTCCGGGTGAAGGTTAGTTCTCCATTTAGCGTCTAATACTCAAATTCTGATAATGAGAAGATCAATAATTGCTTTTGTTTCATTTTTAATTGGTTATACGGTTGTTGCTCAACCACAGGGTCCTGGTGGAAATCGTGCCATGACGGGTGGTAATCAAATAACCGGCAGCTTCTATGGAAAGCTTATAGATTCCAAGACATTAAAACCTGTAGAATATGCATCGGTCCAGTTGGTTCAAAACCGTATGGATACAGCCACTAAAAAGAGAAAAGATGTTGTGATAGGCGGCATGCTCACCAAAACCAGTGGTGAATTCAACCTTCCCAATATTCCTGTATTCGGACAATTCAAATTAAAGATTTCTGCCATTGGTTTCAAACCTTATGAACAATCCGTATCCTTTGATTTGAAAATGGGTGGAGACATGACCAGTATGATGACAGCCCTGGATAAAGACCTGGGCAATATCAAGATCGACCTGGAAGAAAAAATGATGGAGAATGTTACTGTTACAGGATCCAAACCAACGCTACAGTTAGGTATCGACCGAAAAATTTTCAATGTTGATAAAAATATTGTTTCCATCGGCGGAACGGCAGTGGACGTCATGAAGAATGTCCCCCTGGTGAATGTAGATATTGACGGAAACGTAACGATGCGGAATAATGCACCCCAGATCTTCGTGGACGGCCGGCCGACCACCATGCAGTTGGACCAGATACCGGCAGACGCAATAGAAAGTGTAGAGATCATCACCAACCCTTCCGCCAAATTCGATGCTTCCGGCGGCACAGCGGGCATTCTCAATATTGTATTAAAGAAAAACCGCAAAGTAGGATACAATGGTAGTATAAGAGCAAGTATTGATTCAAGGTGGAAACCTGGTTTCGGCGGGGACATCAACCTGCGCCAGGACAAGATCAATTTCTTCCTGAATGGCAATTATGGCCAGCGCAAATCGGTTGGCAACGGCACAACTGAAAGGTTATCACTGATCGACAATCCCGATAATATCCTCCACCAGACAGATAAGAGCTCCATGCTCGGAAAATTTGGGTTTGGCAGAACAGGATTCGATTATTTTATAACCAACAGGACTACTCTTTCCGCGAGCCTCAACTTTGGAAAGGGTCATTTTACTCCCGGAAGTATCAGCGACCTGTTGATCGACACACTTAAAAGTCCTGTCGTTTCTTCCCTTTCAAAAAGGATAGCGAATACAGATGGAAATTTCAGGAACCTGGGAACGACGGTCAGTATCAAACATAATTTCCCCAAGAATGGACAGGAATGGACAGCCGACCTGACCTTCAATTCCAGGAAAAACGATAATACTAATTCCATACTTACAGATTATTTTAAAAGCGACCTGACGACGCTTGATTACATGGCCCGCCAGCAGCAGATCGGTAATGGCAGGAATAAGAACCTGGTATTCCAAAGCGATTATAGCAATCCCCTGGGAGATAATTCCAAATTTGAATTGGGTGTAAGGGCTGCTTTCAATGAGAATAGCAGTACCAATGCATTTTATACAGTTGACCCCAACACCGGAGCTCTGACCCTTCAGCCTGCTTCACAGGTGGATTATGAAAGTAAGGATCATGTCCTGGCCGCTTATGCCACTTTCAGTAACCGTATCAAGGATTTTGGTTACCAGCTGGGCCTGAGGGCTGAAAGTTCAAACTACAAAGGGACGCTCACAAAAACACACGAGGATTTCAATATCGATTTCCCGATCAGCTTTTTCCCCAGTGTTTTCCTCAACCAGAAATTAAAAAACGACCAGGAACTGCAATTGAATTATTCAAGAAGGATCAACAGGCCCAATTTCTTCCAGTTAACCCCTTTTACGGATTCTTCTGATTTCCTGAACCTGAGCAAGGGCAACCCGGGTCTGCAACCTGAGTTCACCAACTCATTGGAAATGTCTTATTCAAAGACCTTTAAAAATAAAGATAACCTGCTGCTAACGGCTTATTATAAGAATACGAATCACCTGATCACGAGGTACCAGATCGTTAATACAGAACCCCTTTCCGGGAAACAACAGATTATCAATACTTATATCAATGCCAATTCAAGTTATGTGACCGGGCTGGAAATGATCATGCGGAATAAAGTAACCAAGTGGTGGGACCTCACTTCTAACCTGAATTTCTTTACGTCAAAGATCAATATTGACGATCCTTCCATTCCGAAACAGGATCAATTCGCGAGCTGGTTGCTGAAGATCAATAACACGTTTAAGTTGCCTAAGAATTTCACAGCTCAGCTTTCGGGCGATTACCAATCGAAAACCATTCTTCCTCCCGGAGGAAGCGGAAGCGGCGGACGCGGTGGCGGCGGCGGTATGATGATGTTCGGTAGCAGCACATCAGCACAGGGATATGTTCGTCCCGTATATGGTGTGGATTTCGCGGTCCGTTACGAATTCATGAAAAACAAACAAGCTTCGATCGCTATCAACGTTAATGATATCTTCAGGACAAGAGTTTCCGATGTACATTCTGAATCCCCTTATTTTATTCAGGATGCATTCCGCAGGCGCGACCCGCAGGTATTGCGGATCAATTTCAGCTGGCGCTTTGGAAAGTTTGATGCTTCATTGTTCAAAAGAAAGAACATGAAGAACCAGACTGATAATAGCATGGATATGAATATGGGTCAGTAAGTGGTTTTAAGTTTTAGGTTATAAGTTTTAAGTAAAGGAAATTTTTCTTCTACTTAGAACTTAGCACTTAAAACTTAAAACTATATTTGAGTTCATGAGTTCAAAACCCCGATTTGCCATTATTGGATGCGGGAAAATTGCGGCCCGTCATGCCCGGGAGGCTTCTAAACAGGGTTTCCTTGTTTCGGTTTGCGATATTATCCCGGAAAGAGCAGATCAACTGGCCGGGGAATATTCCGCCACTCCATATTATAATATACAGGAATTACTGGCCGGGAAGGATTTTGATATACTGGCCGTTTGTACCCCGAATGGCCTTCATGCCGAACATACCTTGACTGCCCTGCAGGCCGGCAAACACGTGCTTTGTGAAAAGCCAATGGCTATTTCTTCCGGGGATGCTGATAAAATGATCGTTGCCGCTGAAAAAGCAGGCAAGCAACTTTTCGTTGTCAAACAAAACCGCTTTAATCCACCTGTCAGCTACCTGAAAAAATTACTGGAAGAAAAAAAATTGGGGGCCATCTTTCAATTTGAAATGAATTGTTTCTGGAACCGCCCGCCTGCTTATTATAAGAGTACGTGGAAAGGAACAAAGAAAATGGATGGTGGGATACTATTTACCCAATTCAGTCATTTCGTCGACCTGTTGTATTGGTTATTGGGAGATGTAGCATCTGCAAGCGGGTTGAGATACAATTGTACACACAAGGGTATCATTGAATTTGAGGATGGAGGAATAGCCATGCTGCAAATGAAAAACGGGGCCAGCGGCACATTGAATTATACCGTCAGCAGCCATCAAAAAAACATGGAAGGATCTCTTACTGTATTTGGTGAAAAAGGAACTGTCAAGGTCGGCGGACAATACCTCAATGAACTGGAATATTTTTCAGTGGAGGGTGAAACACTGCCCTCACTTTCAAAAGGAAACCCCGCGAATCAATATGGGGAATACGAAGGCAGCATGAGTAACCATGATAAAGTGTATGCATCCACGATACGTTCACTGGAAGATCCTGCTCTACGCTATATCACACCCGCCGAAGCGCAAAAGTCCATTGAGATCATAGAAAAAATATACGCAGCTTCTCCCCTGCTTGGCTAACTTTATCAGCCATCCAACCGGCATCATGAAACGGATCTATTGCACAGTTACCAATGACCTCAGCTATGATCAACGAATGATCCGCATCTGCAGTTCACTGGCTAATGCAGGCTACCGGGTTACACTGGTGGGAAGGAAATTACGAAGCTCTGTACCTTTACTGGAGAGGCCTTTCCGGCAAAAAAGGATCCATTGCCTGTTCAGGAAAGGAAAGGCATTTTATTTTGAATACAATACAAGGCTTTTATTTTACCTCCTCTTCAAAAAAATAGACCTTGTCTGTGCGATCGATCTCGACACCATTCTTCCCTGTCTTTATATCTCCAGGTTAAAAAAGACAAAGCGGGTATACGATGCCCATGAATTGTTCTGCGAAATGAAGGAAGTTGTGAGCCGTCCCCGCATTTACCGGGCCTGGAAAAAAATAGAAAGAAAAACGGTACCGAAATTCAAATACGGGTATACCGTTAATGCACCTATCGCTGAAGAATTCAAAAAAATGTACGGTGTTGAATATCCCGTGATCAGGAATGTTCCGGTACTAAGGCCCTTTATCATCCCTGAAAAAAAAGAGAAATACATATTGTACCAGGGGGCGGTCAATGAAGGCAGGAGTTTTGAGACCCTGATCCCTGCCATGAAAGAAATCAATTCAAAACTGATCATTGTGGGAGATGGGAATTTCATGGATCAGGCGAAGGGCCTGGTCCGGGAACATGGGCTTGAAGACAGGATCCAATTCAAAGGGTTATTGCTTCCGGAAAATTTGCTGGAATACAGCAGGAAGGCATGGGTCGGCATCACTTTGTTTGAAAATAAAGGGCTGAGTAACTATTATTCCCTGGCCAACCGGTTTTTTGATTATATACATGCCGGTATTCCCCAGGTGTGTGTGAATTACCCGGTTTACCAGGAATTGAACAAAATCAACCCGGTAGCTGTTCTTCTTGAAGACCTGGCGCCCGGGACGATCGCGGGAGCCGTTAACCGCCTGCTCACGGATGAATCACTTTATTTTCAATTGCAGGCGAATTGTATGAAGATGCGTGAAGAATTAAACTGGCAAAGGGAAGAAAAAAAATTACTGGACTTCTATCAATCCTTATTTACCGCTTGAATCGCAGCTTGCATATCATTTGTTGCCATCTCCCCTGGCCGGCCGACCATGCTTCAGCCATCGATGTATTTCACCGGATCATTGCATTAAAGAATATGGGCACAAAGATCTGCCTTCACTATTTTTCCGATGGCGCTTCCCCTACCACTCATCCTTTGCAGGAATATTGTGATG
>DATINK010000294.1:0-5938 GCA_035474355.1 Chitinophagaceae bacterium
TGAGAGGAGATTCTTTTAATTTGTCGATCACGCTGTTGACCTGGGCGAGCATTTTTTCTTCTTTCTTCTTCACCTGCTTCATTCTTTCTTCGAGTTGCTTGCGGTTGGAGGGACTGTTCTCCACGGCCAGTTGCCTCGGCAATAAAAAATTGCGGGCATACCCGTTGCGCACTTTCACCACTTCGTTGATCGCGCCCAGGTTATCTACGTCCTGTATCAAAATGACTTCCATGATCCATTGTTTGTTCACCAGTCAATCCCGACTTGCCGGGGCTGTCTCCCGACGCCTACGGGCCGGGATTAGAAAGATGAGGTTACTTTAAAAGGTCAGTTACATAAGGCAGCAGGGCCATCTGGCGGGCTTTCTTCACCGCATCAGAAACCTTGCGCTGGTATTTCAGGCTATTGCCCGATAAACGACGGGGTAATAGCTTACCCTGTTCATTCAGGAATTTTTTCAGGAACTCCACATCTTTATAGTCGATGTAACGGATCTTGTATTTTTTAAAGCGGCAGAATTTTTTGATTCTTTTGTCGCTCCTGATCGCGGTCAGGTATTTGATCTCATTTTTTGCCATGATTATACCTCCGCTAATTTTTCAGTTCCTGTTTTAACACCACTTCTCTTTTTGGCATTGTACTCGACGGCGTATTTATCGAGTCTTGTGCAGAGGTGACGAAGCACGCTTTCATCGCGGAGCATTTGCACCTTTAATTTTTCGTTGAAGTCACCGGCAGCCTGGTATTCCATCACCCAGTAGAGTCCAGTTGTTTTTTTCTGGATCGGGTAGGCCAGTGATTTGAGACCCCAGGCATTTTCTGCCACTACGCTGCCGCCATTTTCTTTGACGTAGGAAGCGTATTTTTTTTGTTCCGATTTAAATTCATCATCGCTCAGAACAGGGGTGAAGATCACCATCAGTTCATAATTGTTCATGTACCTGTTTATTTTTATTCGTTATTCCCAATGGACAATCTCCCGGTGAAGGGAAAAAGAATCTGCCGAAACACAGATTTGGGGTCGCAAAGATAAGGCTTTGAAGGCAGTTTTAAGTTCTAAGTGCTAAGTTTTAAATAAGGAGATCTCAATACTTCAAACTGTCCCTAACTATTTGCAAATGAACTATTAAGGTTTTTATTGCCGGTAAGGCGGGAAGACGGAAAGGGGTCGGGAAGTTAAAGCGTGCCTTACCGCCTTCTCGCCTTCCCGGCTAAATTACGCAAGGCGTATATCAACGACCATCAACTGCAGGCTCTTCACTCCCTGCCACTCGTTTTCTTCGATCTTATAAACTATATCAAGCGGTTTTTTAGTTTCAATCAGTTTCATTTTATCAGCCATACCAAAACCAATTCCCGAAATGACCGTATTCTTTTGTTTCAATGAAACCCGGAGATGCTCTTCTTTCACAACACGTGAATAACCAGTATCCATAACTCCTCTTGAAATAAATAATGGCCGTAGGTTACCCGGACCAAAAGGCTCCATCTGGTTCAAAATGTCAAAGAAGGGCCTTTGAATATCCGAAAAGGAGATTTCCGCATCTACGATCAATTCCGGTACCAGCATATAGGGTTCAATACTTGCAGCCACCACTTCCTCGAATTTATTTCGCAGGGCATCCACGTTTTCCAGTTCGAGTGTCATACCCGCCGCTGCAAAATGTCCGCCATATCCCAATAAGAATTCCTTACAGGCATGAATGGCTTCATATAAATTAAAACCCGGAACACTGCGCGCACTCCCTGCAGCATATTCACCTGATCTTGTCAATACAATGGTGGGACGAAAATGATGTTCGATCAACCTGGAAGCCACAATGCCCACCACACCTTTATGCCATTCGGGTTTGAATACAAGGGTTGATTTTTTATTTTCCCAGTCCCCGCTGGCGTGGATCATTTCCAGCGCTTCATGGGTAATACTTCTGTCAGCAAGTTTTCGGTCGGTATTATCACTATGCAGCATTTCCGCAAACCGCATGGCTTCTTCATTCGTTTCCGCAATGAACATCTGCACTACTTTTCTTGCATCATCCATCCTGCCGGCAGCATTCACCCTCGGGGCGATCATGAATACAAGATTATTGATGTTGAGTTCTTTTTGCAGCCCGCTTAAATTTTTTAACGCCTCTATTCCTTTATTGGGATTTTCATTTGCTTTTTTGAGCCCATGAAAAGCAAGTATCCTGTTTTCACCCGTCATCGGAACAATATCTGCGGCGATCGCGGTCGCCACCAGGTCTAATTGTTCAAAAACCCATTCGGGATTCAAATTCAATTCATCTGCCAATGCAGTTATCAGTTTGAAACCAACACCACAACCACATAATTCTTTATAGGGGTAATGACAATCCGCCTGTTTGGGGTTGAGTATGGCAATGGCGGGCGGGAGTTCTGTATCGGGCAGGTGGTGATCGCAAATGATGAAATCAATACCCAGGGAAGCCGCATACCGGACCAGGTCCACAGACTTGATCCCGCAATCCAGTGAAATGATCAGGGTAGCTCCATTCTCCTTTGCGAAGTCGATACCGGCCTTACTGACGCCATAGCCTTCGCGGTAGCGGTGGGGTATATAAAAATCAATATGCGAATGGATCTTCCGCAGAAAATGATAGAGGCAGGCCACAGCCGTGGTGCCATCCACATCATAATCCCCATAGACAAGGATCTTTTCTTCCGTAACGATCGCCCTGCTGATCCTTTCCACGGCCTTATCCATATCCTTCATCAACCAGGGATCGTGCAGGTCTTCCAGTCCGGGCCTGAAAAAACGTTTTGCATCATCAAAAGTTTCAATGCCCCTTAACCAAAGCAGCTGGCAGATGACAGGATGTATTTTCAGGTCACGATAGAGGCTTTCCCAATTTTCCTTCTCCACGGTCCGGATGTTCCACCTTTTTTCCATACTAATATTTTCTATCCGTCACAAACAACACCAGGTCGTGCAAGCCTTGCCGGGAAGGGCTTTCGGGGAAAGTACCGAGGATATCGAGGGCTTCTTTTTTATAGGCGTTCATTTTATCAGCCGCATAACGGATACCCCCAACCGCTTTTACCTGGTCGATCACCCATTTCACTTTTACTTTGTCGCGGTTATTATTTTTTACAATGTTGATCATCTTTCTCCGGGTTCCCCCTTCCACGTTGTTCAGGGCATAGATCAGGGGCAGGGTTAATTTTTTTTCTTTGATATCATTGCCGGTGGGTTTGCCTACGTCTTCCGCTCCGTAATCGAAAAGGTCGTCCTTTATCTGGAACGCAATACCCGTTTTTTCACCAAAGTTTTTCATTTTTTCCACCACGGTTTCGTCGTGACTTGTGGACCAGGCCCCGGCCGCGCAGGCCGAAGCCAGGAGGGAAGCCGTCTTATTCCGGATGATCTCGAAATAAATATCTTCTTTCAGGTTCAGGGAACGGGCTTTTTCCAGTTGTAAAAGCTCTCCTTCACTCATTTTTCTGACGGCTTCGGAAAGTATTTTTAATACCCGGTGGTCATCGTGGTCCAGGGATAATAGTAACCCCTTGGCGAGAAGGTAATCACCGATAAGGACATTCGCCTTGGCTTTCCATAAGGCGTATGTAGAAAAAAATCCCCTCCTCTCCATGGAATCGTCAACAACATCATCATGTACGAGCGTAGCCGTATGTAATAATTCTACGAGTGAAGCTGCCCGGTAGGCCGCGTCATTCACAGGGCCACAGAGCTTTGCGGAGAGAAGCACAAACATAGGCCGGAGCTGCTTTCCCTTGCGTTTGACTATATATCTCATGATCCGGTCCAGGAGGGGGGCCTGGCTCCTTACAGCATCTTTGAATCTTATTCCAAAGGTTTTTAGCTCTTCTTCGATGGGGGAAATGGGGAGTTCCATGCACTAAATCCCGGCAATTTACACCTCAAAAAATAAATGAATCCCGGGGCAGCAAAATGCGGCTTTTTTCGGACTAAGTAATTGAAATATAATACCCCTGCAGGGCAAATAATTTATATAAAAATTTGGTATTTGAGCACCAAGTTATATTTTTGCCAAGTATTGGGACTTATTTTGGACAATGTTTTCTTAAATCTTAATCCTTAGTTATGGCAAGCAAAAAGTACATTTTTCTTGCAGGCGTGGTTTGCCTGCTGGCATCGACAGGTTTTTCTCAAGTAAAGGTTGGCTCTAGTTTCGACGTAAAAGACTCCTCCGTTGTTCCTTCAAAACGTATGCCTCAGCATACCGAATTTTTGAATGGAACCTATAACTTTCCTGCCAAACCCCGCAACCAATGGGAGATCGGTTTGAAAGCCGGGCTCTTCAACATCAGTGGTGATATTCCATCGAAAATTGCTTTCCCGAGTTTTGGGTTGCATGTAAGAAAAGCATTCGGCTATATCTTTTCGATCCGTGCTGAGTATATGTATGGAACCGGTAAGGGCAGAACTTTTAACATCGCTGAGAACTACGGTAAGAATATCGCATGGAGAGATTATTCTGCTCCGTATGCGAACAATGGCGGCGTAGGTACTCCTGTTACGATCGTTTCCAGTATTTACAGGTGGTCGGGAAACCTGAATGACCGTAATCGTCCATTAGAAGTTGTTTACTACAATTACAAAACAAAGGCGCACGATCTTTCATTAGAAGGTGTCGTCACACTGAATAACATTCGTTTTCATAAAGCCAAAACAGGATTTACTTTTTACGGATTTGGTGGGTTAGGCGCAACGATCTATGATGTACACGTCAACGCACATAACGCGCAGGGCGGTAAGTACAACTTCGGCAGCATTTCTCCGAATGGCCAATACACAAAAAGAAAAGATACTTATGACGCTTTGAAAGCGATCATGGATGATTCTTATGAAACCGCTGCTGAAAACCAGGGTCCACGCCGTCCGAAATTATTTGGCAAAACACTGAAAGCCTCCGGTACGGTAGGTATGGGTATTGCCTTCAAACTCAGCAATCGTCTTAACCTGGCCATCGAAGACCGCCAGACTTTCGTAAAAGATGACCTGCTGGATGGACAACGCTGGCAAGAGCATGCATGGGGTGATGCCGCTCTGACCCGCGATTACGATTCTTACAACTTTGCAAGCATTGGCTTGAATATTAATATCGGTGGTAAATCAGTTGAACCACTGTGGTGGTTGAACCCACTGGATTATGCATACGCTGAGATCCGCAACCCGCGCCTTATGCGTCTTCCTAAACCCGTATTACCTGATAGCGACCAGGATGGTATCACTGACCAGTTCGACCAGGAGCAAACTCCACAAGGTTGCCCGGTTGACAGCCATGGTGTAACAAAAGATACAGATGGTGACGGTGTTCCTGATTGTAAGGACAAGGAAATGATCACACCAACTTATTGCCAGCCTGTAGATGCTGATGGTATTGGGAAATGCCCATGTGATCCGGAATGTAAAGGCACAGTAGTCGTACCTGAGAAAACTTGTGCTGAAAAGATGGGTACATTGCCAAGTGTTGGTTTCAAACCGAATTCTACTAAGATCGATGCTGACGCTGCTGCTGTGCTGGCTTCTGTTGCTGCCAGGCTGCGTAACAATGCTGGTTGTAAAGTAGTAGTGATCGGTTATTGCTCTTCCGATAAGAAACAACAGCAATTAAGCTGGGATCATGTAAATGCAGTTATCACTCACATGGTAGAGAAAGAAGGTATCAGCGCTGACCGCTTTATCTTCACCTACGGCCAGGAAGGTGGCGATTGCAATACTGTTGACCTCCGCGCTGCTGCTGAAGGCGAAGATGGACCGAACTCGGTACCTGCTCCGCACCCCAACCTGCGTAAGAATTAATAGTTGATACTTTTTGCTGACCAAGCCCCCCGATTTATCGGGGGGCTTTTTTTTACCCCCCAACCCCCCTAAAGGGGGGGAATCAATATCCTTTCATATTTTATATGAATTGAAAAATAATTCCCCCCTTTA